>DATHJV010000001.1:0-9965 GCA_035489645.1 Minisyncoccota bacterium
CTCGACGGCAGCGTTGCCGGCAGCATCAGTTGCGTTACATTTTACTGTAGTCACACCGATTGGGAAAGTTGCGCCAGTTGCTGGCAGACAAGTTGCGTCCTTGGTGGCATCAACATTGTCGGTAGCTAGAGGAGCAGTGTAAGTGACGACTGCGCCGTCAGCTGAAGTTGCTTCCATCGTAATGTTATCGTGAGCGGCGATGACCGGAGGAGTTGTGTCTCCCGGAAGAGCCGTTACCGTAATATTGAATGTGTCAGTGTCTTTCTTGCCAGAACCATTTTTTGCTGTAACTGTCACTGTGAAAGTTCCAGCGGAAGCATAAACATGGCTAAATGTAGAAGTCTGTTCAAAAGGGGGTATCCTATTACGTAATGCCGTTAAACCAGCACTGTCACCCCAGTCGACTGAATATGTAAGAGTGTCATTCTTGGGATCAAGTGCCTTGACGGTCAATGTCAATGTATCCCCCGCCGGAATAGTATTAGGACCGGTTATGCTAGTGATAACAGGCGCTTTTTTATCCGCTTTTGTTGTGAATGAAATTTGCGATGACTTAGTTGTACCGGCACCGTTAGCTGATCCGACAACCACAAAATATTTCGTACCCGGCTCAAGGTTCGTCAAGCTTATCTTATGATCTTCAGTTTTATTAGGGCGAGAGATGTTCGGATCTCTTGAAGTATCAACTGGAGAAGTTGTACTGTACCAAACAAGACTTGTAGATTCAACATTAGTTTTCCACTTTACCTCTCCTTTCTGCTTATTATCAGATTTTACCTCAACATTACTGATAACCGGTGCCTGTTCTATCGGTGATCCTACGACTTTAACAGAAACTGTCGAAGTGGTACTCCGCCCAGCTTCATTGCTAACGGTAAATTTGATTGTATATGTACCCGGATTGGAATAAGCATGAGTAAATGTGCTCTCCTGCACGGAGGCTGGCTCAGCCATTGGCTTCGATGCAGTAGCTGCTTCATCTCCCCAATCAACCGCGTAGCTAAGAGATCCATCCGCTGGATCAGATGCTTTTACCTTCCACGTCCCGACTTGCCCAGTTTTAATCACTGTCGGCGCGGTTATGCCTGATATGTTGGGCATAAGCTGACCCGTGGGACCTTGCTGTGGCGAATTATCACGTCCATTACCATTGCCCTGTCCATTACCGTTACCGTGTCCATTACCATTGCCATTGCCATTGCCATTGCCAAGTCCATTACCGTTACCATGTCCATTACCATTACCGTTACCATTACCATTGCCATTATTAAGTCCATTACCATTACTTTGGGCCAGACTTGTAAACGGCGCAAAAACTATCGCTAACAATAAAACAGAAACACAAAAAAACAGATTCGTCTTTTTCATGACAATTTATTTTATTTTAAGTTAATAATTAATAATTTTTAGCTAATAATATAATGCACGACCCTCCACTAAAGAAGACGGTTCAAAGTTGACTTCTCTTACATGGACATAAAGATTTATATGTTGTATTTTAGATATTATAGGCGAGTAAGAAATCGACTGACTGTTCGTCTTACTATATGAAAGAGGATAGAGCATATAAATTCGAGAAAATATATCAAAACGAGTCAGATGCTATATTCCGATTCTGTTTGATTCGCGTATCTAACCGGGAACAAGCGTTAGATATCACCCAAGAAGCATTCCTGCGACTGTGGCAGAGTATGTTAGAAGAAAAAGAGATACTAAACGATCGGGCATTTCTCTTTACTATAGCTCATCATCTTATCATTGATTGGTATCGCAAAAAGAAAAGTATCTCTCTGGAGAACGTGATGCAGAAAGAGGGAGAGTTGGGGTATGATCGAGCAGATGAAACTTTTGTTTCCAATCTTGAATTGGGGGCAGAAGGGAGACATCTTTTGGAAAAAATCAGTGAATTGACACCCGTCTGTCGATACCCCGTTTACCTTCGTTATGCGGAAAATATGTCGCCGCGGGAAATAGGAGTTATCTTGGGCATATCCGCTAATGTGGCGTCAGTGAGATTAAATCGAGGAATGCAGGAACTACGTAAGATTGCGGGATACGATGGCAATGGAAAAATATAATAATTATGATGAATGACTATCGATTAAATATTGGAGCAGGAGATATTCAAAAAATAAAAATGTCTCCCGAGGAGAAAAAGAGCACGTTGGAACACGTCTTGAGTTCTTTGCCGTCCCCAGAACACGTTCCTAGCCCTGATCAATTTTATCCATTATTCAAAAAAATAAGAAAAAACCGTTTCGTATATTACGGACTAATGTCTTGTTTGGTCATTGTTATCTGTGTAGAAATTATTCTAGCCTCAAATGACAGTTCTTTCGGAAGCTTTTTATATCCGCTCAAAGCAAATATTATTGAACAAGTTCGTTCCGTTTTACATTTTTCACCGGGAGATAAAGCGCCATCGGAGAGCAAATTACCGACCAAACCCCTTATTGAGACTGAAACTCTAATCAATCAAAACAACCTTGATGAACCCAAAAAAGACACGCTGAAAATCCTGCCCGATGCCCAAACCAAATCTTTAGCTGGGTCAATCAATGAATCTCGACCGAAGCTTTCTAATAATGAAGAGAATGATGATCAAACCCCCTCCCGGCAAACAAAAATAAATGATACAAGTAGAACGAGTGAAAAGTCCAGGAAATTTCACCAAGCCGACAACGCAAAAGACACAAAGGAATACACAAAAAATTCTTTCAGAAAACTACTAGATCCCGAAGGCTGGGTCAAAAGAGGGGACGACTTTTTAAAAACCGGACCAAAATTAAAAGGGGGGGAAGTTAAGCATTGAAGCTTACTTCCCTTTCGCTCGTACGCTTTGAGCGCACGCTTTTACGAAAGCAACGAATAGAGGATGAGGATTAAGCGGGCGGGATTTTAATTCCGGGTGAAATTGAGTTCCCAAGAAAAACGGATGCTCGGAGCGGGGTAGTTCGACAATTTCCATCAGCTGCCTGTCGGGTGAAACGCCGGAAAAAATCAATCCGGCTTCCTCAAGTTTTTCAATATATTCCGGATTAATTTCATAGCGGTGGCGATGGCGTTCGGAAATTTCAGATTTCGCATAGGCGCTCTCTGCTATACTCCCCTTGGATAAAATTGCGGGATAAGCGCCTAGGCGCATTGTCGCGCCAAATTTTTTTTCTTTGATATTCCTTTTTTGCTCTGGCAAAATGTCGACCACCGGATATGGCGTCTTGGGATTAATCTCGGTTGTATTCGCTCCTTTCATACCGGCCATGTGCCTCGCAAATTCAGTAATCGCAAGCTGCATGCCGTAACAAAGACCAAAATATGGAATTTTTCTTTCTCGACAGAATTTAATCACAGAAATTTTGCCTTCGATTCCCCGGCTGCCGAAACCACCGGGTACGATTATGCCATCATATTTATTTAAATCTCGCAGTTTCGCAGCAACCTCTGCCGGAGAGGCGGATCCGTCTTTTACGGAAAATTGTTCCGAATTGATCCAATCAATCTCGCTCTGGCAACCCACTTTGCCACAGGCATGTTTAATGGCTTCAATCACTGAGATGTATGAATCTTCCAATATAAACTCGCCCGAACCAAAATATTTGCCCACAATTCCGATCCTCACCGCCTTCGTCGCACTGTTCATTTTATGAACCATTGCCCGCCACTTTTTCATATCTCGCTCTCTAGGATGCATTCTGAGTTTTTTAAAAATACGTTCAGCCAGGCCGTCGTTTTCAAAATTAATCGGGATTTCATAAATGTTTTTCACATTCGGCGCGGATACGACATCCCCCTTGGATAGACTGCACATAAATTCGATTTTCTCCTTCCGTTTCTCGTCTATCTTTATGTGAGCGCGAGCAAGAATAATGTCCGGATTCAATCCGACAGCGTTTAAGTTGCGAACCGCGTGCTGAGTGGGTTTAGTTTTAAGTTCATTTCCGCCCGCACCGAGCGCCGGCACATAACTTACCAATACCAAAAGAACGTCTTGAGGATTTTTAATCTTCAACATGCGTATGGCCTCCAGAAATAAAATATTTTCATATTCTCCGACAGTACCGCCAATCTCCGTGATAGCAACCTCTGCGCGAACTTTGGATACTGCCTTATTGATGCGTTCAATAATCTCGAGCGGAATGCGCGGCACCACTTCTACCTGTTTGCCGCCAAATTCTAAATTGCGCTCCTTTTGTATAACGGACAAATACACACTGCCTGTCGTCATATAATTCGTCCGAGTAAGGTCCCGGTCCAGAAAACGCTCATAGTTGCCCATATCCTGATCGCACTCTGTACCATCATCTAAAACAAAAACCTCGCCGTGTTCGGTGGGGTTCATCGTACCAGCATCGACATTTACATACGGATCAATTTTGAGAGCAGTCACTTCGATTCCTCGAGACTGCAGAATCTTGCCGATCGAGGCAGAAGCTACCCCCTTTCCTACGCCTGACATAACTCCTCCCACGACGAAAATGTATTTTGTTCCTTTTTTCATACTTTATAAAAATTTACAGTTTTAGATTTTTATTCAGGTCCTCGGTTCCCCGGGGCCCCATGCCCCGGCTAGACCATTCATAAATACCAAAACTGTAAATTTTTTTACTCTATTTGTTTAAATATTTTCTGACGGCCAAGAAACTGGAAATCACCCCAAAAAGTATACCTGATAATAAAATAATTGCAAAAATCTGAAAGAAATTAGAGAGATAATAATCATACATGTTGAGCCCCAGAAAAGAAGTCATATTAAGTCCCAGCCAGGCGGTCGCTGGATAGAATAGAGCCATTGTTATGATAGTGGCGACAACTCCATAAATCGCCCCTTCAATCATAAATGGTCCTCGAACTCGCATTTTTGAAGCGCCGACTAGGCGCATAACGCCAATTTCCTCCCTGGAAATAAATATAGTCAGCCGAATCGTATTGAAAGTAATAATTATAGAAATAATCACCAAAAGAAGAGTAATTAAAAATCCAAGTTTCTGCGCCCCGGATATAATGGTATTTAATCGGTCGATGACTAATTTATTTTGATGATAATTCACTTTATCGATGATATTTTGAGAACCCGAGACAAGCACGTTGTCACCCTGGAGGAAATTCGCAATACTTTCGTACTGAGATATCTCCCGAGCTTTAACATTTAAATAAGCTCCGAGCGGGTTATCCCCGATCTCGTCTAATGCGGCAATCGTCGAGTAATCATTTTGATGGCGATCTCGAAAAAGCTTGAGCGCTTCGTCCGCTCCCGTATAAGATACATTGGCTACTTCGGGCAATTGCTCGAGAGAGGATTTCAAACTCATAATTTTATCTTCCGGTGTACCCACTATAAAATAAATCGTTACATCCACTTTATCTTTTATCACATTTAGTGAAAAATACAGCGCGGCCTGCAATAAAATAATTACGGTAATGACAGAAAGAGTAATCGTGACCACCAAGACAGCCGCAAAAGAAACCAAACCGCCTCTTTTGAAGTTTATAAACCCCGCTTTTATAATTCTTCTTAATTCTGTCATGGTAATATTCAAAAGAGATGAATTTTTTCCGGTACGGATTTTTCAAAAGACGATAAGTCTTAAAAAATCATGTAGTTGGGAGCTCGTCAGCCTCGAAAGCCCTTCAAAAATTATCTCTTTTGAATTATAGCATCTATTTGCCATGTTTGGTGTCTCGGATAATTTTCCCATTTTCCATCGTGATCACCCGGCTCCCGACCGAATCAATAACTCCCCGATTATGGGTGGCTAAAATCACCGTCGTCCCAAGATCATTTATTTTTTTTAAGATTTGCACTATCTCATGAGTATTTATCGGGTCGAGATTTCCAGTCGGTTCATCGGCGATGATGAGTTCGGGTTGATTAATGATAGCTCTGGCGATCGCGAGCCGTTGCTGTTCGCCACCGGAGAGCTGACTCGGAAAATGTTGCAGACGATGACCCAAATCAACCAGTTCCAACACGTGCGGGACGTCTGAGGTTATTTCTTCATCGGTTTTACCGACTGCTTCCATCGCAAAAGCGATATTTTCATACGCAGTCTTATTAGCGAGTAATTTGAAATCCTGAAATACCACGCCCATGCGCCGACGCAGTTTCGTTAAATCCTTATTTCTCAATTTATGTATATTAATAGACTCAAAAAAGACCGTGCCTTGAGTCGGTGAATCATCCGCTAAGATCATTTTAGTGAGAGTCGTTTTGCCGGCACCAGAATGTCCGACGATTGACACAAACTCCCCGGCCGTTATCGTAATGGTAATGTTTTCTAAGGCCACCGCATCTTTGTAAATCTTGGAAACATTGTTGAAATATATCACTCTCTTATCTTATCATAAATTCTTCTCCGCCTCAATGAAAATATCTATCTCGCCAGTTAAGACGGCATCAGTGTTTGAAGTTTCGACATTTGTCCTATGGTCTTTGACCATTTTGTACGGATGAAGTACATAGGAACGAATCTGATTCCCCCATTCTATTTCTGTGTTTTTCATTTTCATACTGTTTTCAAGGCCTATTTTTTCTTCTTGCGCGTGTTTGAAAATTCTTGCGCGAAGAATGCTCATCGCCTGCTGTCTATTTTGCTCTTGGGAACGTTCTCCTGAAGCATGCACGGCGATACCGCTCGGAATATGAACGATTCTGACTGCCGTTTCTCTTTTATTCACATTCTGCCCTCCGGGCCCGCTCGAACGGCTAAACTCTATTTTTAAATCGGCATCCTGTATGACAAAATCACGTTCTTCGAGCTTACCCAATTTCGGCAGGACCTCAACCAGGGAAAAAGAAGTATGCCTCAATTTTTTTGCATTAAAGGGAGAAATGCGCACGAGACGATGCACTCCGGATTCATTTTTCAAGTTTCCATAAGCATTCTTGCCTATTATTTCTAAAGAAACATTCCTATATCCTCCGTGGTCATTTTTGTGCTCGTGAATGAAATGAATATCCCAGCCTTTTTTAGCCGCGTACTTTATGTACATTGAAAGAAGCATGCTCGAAAAATCTTCCGCGTCGTCGCCGCCGGCACCGGAGATAATCGTAATGATAGCGTTCCCCAAGTCAAATTTTGCCACGCCTTCTTTTTTTGCTTTCAACTCCGCAATTTCCTTCAAAATGCTTTGCGCTCTATTTTTATCATTCCAAAAATCCGGACTCTGCATCAGAGCTTCCAATCTTTTTATTTCGCTGTCTATCTCATTTTTATCTTTTTCTTGTGACATATTTATATCTCCTCCATTAATAAATGTTTGGTTCGAATGAGATACTCCTGAAGATTTTTTATTCTATTGAAACTTTTTGTTTTATGCTGATATGGAAATTTCATGTAAATGTTTAGCATCATCGCAGCTTGTAAAGCTCGCCTATTGAAAGGTTTTCCGTCGAAATAGCCCTTAATAAATTGTTCTCCAATTTCCACCTTTCCCCCATTATTTGCAATGGCAATAATCATACTTCGTCCTAAATCAATATATCCGTTATTAAATCTAGGATTGGGATCAAAAACTGTGAGCGGATTTGTGGCAAAAATGTTGGCCGCTCCAAAGTCATCATGACAATAACTGCTTTTATTTTCTTTATTCGCATGTTCTTTTAGAACCTCGAGCGCGAATGATATTGAACCATGCTCGTCTCCAAGTAATTTATTTTCTTGAACATACCTAATCTGTTTCTGCACATCTTCTCCTTGAAGCCATTCTTCAAATGCTGCATATTGAACCTTACCGTCAACAATGCGCCCATACCCTTGCGCTTCTGGTTCATGCATAACTCGAAGAATCTTCCCCAGTTCAATATATATTTCTTTCCTTATCATTTCTCCCTTAGTGTAAACATCGTTTAAAATTTTTGCATCAACGTATTCCATTAAAGTATACGCGTGTTCGCTTATCATGCCTTCCTCAATCACGTGTGGCACTTTAACTCCTGCCTCCTCCCATACCTTTAAAAACTTAGCCTCACCAAGAGCGTGTGATAAACTTAGATTAATTTTTAAAATTGTTTTTTCACCAGATACTTCCATTATGCTTATAAGCGAAGAGACTCCCTTTTCAGCAAAAGTAACTTTTACTTCTTTATTTTTAAATTTTGGATGATTTGAAATAAAATCCTTCACATGAGGAATAAGATTAATCCGCCTAGCATTAAACTTCTGATCTACCTCGTGTTCAGATAATTTAGGTTCGTTAAGAAAGGTAATTTTAGATAAAGGTTTTTCAAATTTCATATATAAATTTATATAGAGCCGAAAATGGGAATCGGTCACAGGTTTTCTATTCGCCGTCGCTCACAGAAACCCGCTACCCCGCCTCGTTCGTTTTTTCTACTAAAAAAACATAACTCCGACTTTCGATTCCAGCTCAAAAAAGAAATAAATTTCTTTTTTGAGCCGAAAATGGGAATCGAACCCATGTTCCTACTTTACGAAAGTAGTGTTCTGCCACTGAACTATATCGGCTTATTTTGAGACAGTAAGCGACCTTCCTTTGCTCTTCGACTTAAACCTCTATTTTGTCTACCATTTCCCCTATTCAATCCGGCATACGTGGGACTGAGAGCATCACAATTCGGGCAAAGCAATCTCAGATTACTTTCAATATTATTGCGCCAATTACCATCAATATGATCAGCGACTAAAGGAACTTTGCTAGTTTTCGCATTTATCTTTGCCCATCCACATATAATACATTTATCCCCAAACTTATTGCGCAAATATTTTTTAATGTGAGCAGAAACTATTCCCAAACTCTGCAATCCATTAACTTTCCCTGCTTTCCATTTTTCAATATAAGTTTTGTGTTGATATTGAAGCTGGCATAAATTACTACAATACTTATATCTTGCACGAATTGTTTCTTTTCCGCAATTTAAACACTTTTCTCTTCGTAACTTTGGGTTCGACATTAGAAAGATCATATCAAATATGGAAACCACTAGCAAGCTTAAAGGTGGTCGTAAGTTGATTACGTATATTAACTAGGAGCCGTTGGTGAGGATCGGACTCACGGTCTCGTCATTACCAATGACGTGCTTTACCACTAAGCTACAACGGCTTCTTTGAAAAAATCCCTTTATCTTAATATTAATATAACACATAGTCAATTTTGGCTTATTCACTCAAAACTTTAGCTCCACAAGAGTTATTGATCAAATTCCTTGTTTTTGGCCCTACAAATCCATCAGGCAAAGTGCCGAGGTATATCTGCATTCGTTTAATGGCGCCGTCGGTTATTGGTCCCAGGATTCCATCAACTTTGCCGGAAGCAAATCCAAGTCGATTCAAATGAGCCTGGAGTATTTTTACTTCCTTTACGATGCCTTTAGTAAATGAACTGTATTTACCGTTCTTAGAACCAGCCTTAAGATTCTGGGTAAGAATCATATCGGAAGAGCAACGGCTAGTTTTATTTAATATCGGATTTTTTTCTTGCTTATCTGGAATTATGGGATTCTCTTGTTCTTGTGTTGTTATAGTTGGAATAATTGTATGGTGACTATGGTGAACAGAGGTGGTCTCTGAAGCTGAAGACCTTTCCTGCCCACTAATTGTGATGATTATGTCATCAGAAATTCCTGAACCATCGTTGGCAGTTGCTGTCACAGTGACTGTGCCTTTTGTAAGGGCAGTTAATAAACCTGAGCCATTAATGCTCCCTGTTCCCGTTCCCGGAGCAACGCTCCAAGTGACCGATGTATTGGTGGCGTCAACCGGAAGAATATCAGCCAGCATTTGAAGAGTGCCTCCATCAGCGGAAAGCGTGGTAGCGCTACCCTCACCTTTAACTACAATACCCGTAATCAATATCTCTGGTGTCGTAGTAGTATCAATCACAATTGCTTTATTGGTTGCGAGATTGGTTGCTGGCGTAAAATTGGTTAATGCATTGCCCGCAAGGTCTGCGATGGTTCCTGAAATTGATGATACGTTTAAATCATTCGTTGAATCTCCGGCCTGGAC
>DATHJV010000002.1:0-5846 GCA_035489645.1 Minisyncoccota bacterium
TCTCTCCTTGTTTTTTCTATGCCCTCCGTTAGTGCTTTGTCTACTAGCGTATTGAGCAGAGTTGTGAAGTCCTCATTTCTTGCCACGAAGTCAGTTTCGCACAAGAGAGATATTAAAACGGCTTTTTTGTCTCCCACTTTAATCATCACCGCGCCGTCTTTGACAGTGCGGCCGACTTTCTTTTGTGCGATGTCCGAGCTTGTTTTCTTTAAAATAGCCAGAGCTTTTTTCATATCGCCTTCAGCCTCTTCCATGGCGCGCTTGCACTGCATCACCGATACGCCTGTGCGGTCTCTCAATTCTTTTATCATCTCCATTGTTATTTGTATTGACATAATTATGATCCGTCATGCCACGAACTTTCTTTACTCTTATTTTTTTATTATTCTTTTGAGAACACAGTCGCAGTACCGAGCTTATAAGCATCCTCAATAGCTCCCGCAAAAAATTTTATAGAAGGTATACTAGCGTCATTGCCGACGATCGCATATTTAATTCCTTTGATATTCGAATCAGAATTAACCAGGGCAATAACGGGAATGCCCAGCTTTTTCCCTTCAGTCGTAGCGATATATTCGGCCCGGCTGTCTATTATAAACAAAGCATCAGGGGTCTTCTTTAATCCGACAAGTCCGGAATAATATCTCTCAAGCTTCTCCATTTTCTTCGCCATTATCACCCGTTCCTTTTTAGTGTATTTATCAAGCTCTCCTTCCTTGATGTCTTTGCGATAATTTTCAAGCTCCGTAATTCTTTTCTTGATTTCCGCGAAATTGGAAATAGTTCCTCCGATCCAGCGTTCAGAGACGTAAGGCATATTTAAAGACACTGCAGTATTTTTAATTGCATCTTTAGCTTCAGGTTTTGTGCCAACAAAAAGGATAACCCGGCCGGCCGCGCCGAGGCTTTTTGCAAATTCCACGGCATCTTTGAGCATGATACTCGTTTTTTCAATGTCGATTATATCCGTTTTATTTTTAGTCGCGTGAATATACTGTGAGAGACTTGGGTGCCTTCTTGTTTTCGAATAGCCATAATGCGCCCCGACTTGAAACATTTTCTCTATTAATTTATCAGCATCTTCTTTCCTCGGATCTATTTTTTGCATACGGCTCAATATAGCAGAAAGCCGCATCGTTTGCAAATGGTTTACGATTTTTCTCTAGTTATTCTCACCTTTGACCAAAAGGCGTTTTTCGGTTAAGATTCAAAGATGACCAAAAGCACAACTTATGGCGTCAGACAAAGCTTACTTTTTACCAAAACGAAGAAGGAGAGCCCAATGGACGAGGTTTCCAGGAATGCAGAGTTTCTTATTCGCGGGGGTTTCATTCATAAGGAGCTCGCCGGGGTTTATAGCTATTTGCCGCTCGGATTGCGAGTCCTTAAAAAAATTGAAAATATAATTAGGGAGGAAATGGACCAAGTTGGCGGACAGGAGGTTTTGCTCTCTTCAATGCAACCAAAAGAAAATTGGGAAAAAACGGGCCGCTGGGAAACAATGAGTGATCTATATAAAGTCACCGATTCGGGTGGCCGAGAAGTCGCTTTAGGTCCTACTCATGAAGAAATAATCGTTCCTATGTTAAAAAATTATATTTTTTCCTATAAAGATATTCCGGCAGAAAAAACGCTCGCTATTTATCAGATACAAAATAAGTTTAGAATGGAACTTCGCGCAAAATCCGGGATGCTTCGGGGCAGGGAATTTATTATGAAAGACATGTATTCATTTCATACATCTGGTGATGATTTTGAAAGATTTTATAATAAAATGAAAGAGGTTTACAAAACTATTTTTACCCGAGTAGGTATTGGGCATTTAACTTATCTCACTTTTGCCGCCGGTGGAACTTTTTCAAAATATTCGCATGAATTTCAGACGATCACAGGAGTGGGCGAGGATACAATCTATGTGGATGAGGAGTCCGGCATAGCTCTGAACAAAGAAGTTCTGAATGATGAGGTTCTCCGTCAGCTTAATTTGAAAAAAGAAAAATTGGTCGAGCAGAAGTCCATTGAAGTCGGCAATATTTTTGATTTAAAAACCAAATTCTCCAAGCCATTTGATTTGTCATTTGCCGACGAAAAAGAAGAAAAGCACACAGTTTTAATGGGTTGTTACGGCATCGGGCTCTCCCGGCTTTTAGGTACGGTTGTAGAAGTTCTTTCGGACGATAAAGGAATAATCTGGCCGGAGGCGATAGCGCCATTTGCCGCGCATCTTCTTGCTTTGGGAGAAGAGGCAGAAGTTTTAAAAGAAGCAAATAAAATTTATGAAACTTTGCAGAAATCCAAAATTGAAGTTCTGTTTGATGACCGAGTTGGAATATCCGCCGGGGAAAAATTCGCCGATGCGGATCTCTTGGGAATGCCTTATCGGTTAGTTGTTTCCGAGAGGAGTATAAAAGAAAATGGCATCGAAATAAAAAAAAGAAATGAAAAAAAAGGGAAGATTATTTCACTCAATGAATTATTAAAAATTTTTCCTAAATAGGATGTTCGATAAATTTTACAAATTAATTTCCAACGACATTGGTATAGATTTGGGCACGTCCAATACTTTGGTGTATTTAAAAGGCCACGGAATCGTGATCAACGAACCTTCCGTAGTGGCCGTCAACGTCAAGACGAATCAAATTCTGGCGGTAGGCGCGAAAGCTAAGGAAATGCTGGGGCGCACGCCCGGTCATATCAAAGCTATTCGCCCGCTGGTTGACGGTGTCATATCGGACTATGAAGTTACCGAAGAGATGCTGTCATATTTAATAAATAAGGCGGATAAAATATCTAAAAAATTGGCGCGGCCAAGAGTTTTAGTGGGCGTGCCGACTTCCACCACCAATGTTGAAACGCGCGCCGTCTATGATGCTGCGCGCTCGGCCGGCGCGCGAGAAGTTTTTTTGGTAGAAGAACCCATGGCGGCCGCGATCGGTGTCAGACTTCCTATTAAAGATCCGGTCGGATCGATGATCATAGATATCGGAGGAGGTACGACGGATATCGCGGTCATTTCACTGGGCGGGGTTGTAAAATCAAGAAACCTAAAAATAGCCGGGGACCGGCTAAATAATGACATAATTACTTACATGCGAGATGAGTTTAAAATACTGATCGGTGAGAGAACCGCCGAGATTGTAAAGATTGCCATCGGTTCGGTTATTCCCGGAGAATATATGGAGACAGAAGTCCATGGGCGCGATATCTTGACCGGACTGCCCCGGGCGGTCGTGGTGACCGATTCTGATGTCCGTGAAGCGCTGGCTTCGTCAATTAAAGGATTATGCGACGGCGTAAAAGATATGCTGGAAACAACGCCGCCAGAAATTTTATCTGACATTATGCATCGAGGCATAACTCTCTCCGGCGGCGGCGCTCTGATTTCCGGACTGGACCAGCTTTTAGGGGATGTTCTTAAAATCCCGGTTTACGTGGTCGAAGATCCGCTTTCGGCCGTTGCGAGGGGCACAGGAATAATATTGGATAATATGTCATTTTATAAAGATGTTCTGATGGGGAATCAAGATGAGTTACCTCCAAGATAAGAAAATAAAGCAAAAAAAGTTTTTTGCTGCTGCTGTATTTCTTTTAATTTGTCTTTTTTTGATTTATTTTCAATCAAGCCTTTGGAACGGCCTTTCTTTTTTAAGTCAAAATTTTTTCCGCCCTGTTTTAGTTTTCGGTAATAATATTGAGGGAATTTTGAGAAGTGTCGGCTCATTTTTTGTTTCCAAAAATTCTCTTTATCTCGAAAATGAAAATCTGAAGTCTCAATTGAGTGAAATAACGGCGACGATGGCAAATTATAATTCAGTTCTAGATGAAAATAACAGTTTGAAAGAAATTTTGGGAAGAATTAATGAAAAACCGATGACTCTGTCAGCCATCTTGGCTAAACCTAACAAAAGTTTTTACGATACACTGGTGATTGACGCAGGCATAAATCAGAGAGTAGAAACGGGGGATTTAGTTTTTGCCTTTGGCAATGTGCCAATAGGACGAATTTCGATCGCTTATCCGAATTCCTCAAAAGTCGTTTTATTTTCGGATAGCGGAGAGAAGACGCAGGCAATAGTATCTCTCGGTCACAGCACTACGGGCGAGCTGGGCGACGCGGGCAAGAACGTCTCAATAGAAGTCATTGGGCGCGGGGGAGGTAATTTTGAAACGACAATGCCAAGTGATTTCACTTTGGTAAAAGGGGATGAAGTCGTATTGCCGGGCATCACCCCTTATGTTTTAGCTGTCGTTGAGACAATAATCTCTGATCCGCGCGATCCTTTTGTCAAGGTGTTACTGACGAGTCCGGTCAATATTCAGGAACAGAAGTTTGTGGAGATAGAAACACAGAAATAGCTTTATGAAACTTAAAAAAATATTAGAAACATCGTTATACGTTAGAGACATAATTGAAGCTGAAAAATTTTATGTAGATATTCTCGGTTTAGAAATTATAGAAAAAAATCCTATACGCCATTTATTTTTACTTTGTGGCGACACAATGCTTTTGCTTTTTATCGCTGAACAAACGAAAATAGACAGAGGAAAAATTCCTACTCATGGTGCGATAGGACAAGGGCACCTTGCTTTTGGTATTTCAGAATCTGAGTTTTCATATTGGGAAGAATATTTACCCAAAAATGGTATAACAGTTGAGAAGAAAGTTGGTTGGGAAAAGAGCACTAGATCAATTTATTTTCGTGATCCGAGCGGTAATAGTCTAGAATTCATTTCAGAGAATCATTGGGTTAATTCAAAATTTAATAATTTAAAAATAGTGCGGAGTGGTATAATTTTATATACGCCAAATTTTGAAGCCATTGTTGATTTCTATAACAACATTTTCAATTTTCCAAAGTTATTTGACTATACTTGGGAAAACGGAAAATTGGTATGTTTCAATAGTGGGACTTCCTATCTTATGATTGAAACAAAAGAAGTGAAAACGAATAATTCAAAACGATTGTGCATTAGATTTAATGCGGAAAATCTTGATCCAATTAGAGAAATTCTGAACAAATTTAACGTTGAGTTTGAATACAATACTTACGATTGGGGAGAAACGGTAGACTTCAATGATCCTGACGGAAATGCAATTAGTGTACGTGACGAAAAAATGTTTCGAGACAAAATTAACTCAGAATAGATATACTTAAGGTGAATTACCCTTTGTAACTCTGCAGATTCCTACGAGTATGAATTTCAAAATTGAAAAAAAGATAAAAAAATTTCTTGGGCGTGCTGGCGTACTTACCACCGCTCACGGAATAATTCATACTCCGGCTTTTGTCCCCGTTGGTACAAAGGCGACTGTGAAAGCGTTGACGAGCAAGCAAACGCTGGATTTAGGCGCGGAAGCCGTTATAGCCAATACTTATCATTTGTATTTACAGCCGGGGGATGAATTGGTCGCCCAAGCCGGAGGTCTACACAAATTTATGAACTTCAATAGACCAATAATGACCGACTCGGGCGGCTTCCAAGCTTTTTCTTTGGGAGCTGCTTATGGCAAAGAAATTTCCAAGATAGTAAAGATTACTGACCTCTCACTTCTCATTCCGGAACGTTTTGATGATTCCGACGCGCCGCGATTGGCTAAAATCGGACAAGACGGAGTTTCCTTTAAATCTCATTTAGATGGTTCTTTCCATTACATCACTCCGGAAAAATCAATCCAGATCCAGCATAATCTCCGCGCGGATATAATTTTTGCTTTTGACGAATGTACCTCTCCGGCGGAGGATTTACGTTATCAAGAAGAGGCGCTTGAGCGCACGCACAGGTGGGCACAGAGGAGTCTGGAAGAGCATAAAAAACTGGCAAGCGAAACTCCTTCCCATTTTTCG
>DATHJV010000003.1:0-14854 GCA_035489645.1 Minisyncoccota bacterium
CCTACACTATTGCGGAGCAAATGTCAAGCTCAGCAACAAACGTCACCCGTTGTGGAGATTCGGGAAAGTTTTTTAGAGATTGTTTATGAAAAAACTTTAAAGAGATTAAATTAAAAAATTCCTTCAAATATCAGTTGCGGGGACTGCTGATGTACTACAAGATTCTCCAACTTCCGGATCTTCGACACATTCCACAGGGGAGCATTTTATGGTTCCCTCCGCGCAGGCATCGGTGCAATCTTCGTTTTTGCACATTTTGAAATCTGCAGCATTCAAACTATATCTTTTGAAAACAGAGAGCCCATTGGGCGGACAGTCATCGGGATTGGTGCAGTCGCGCTGAAAACAGATTTCTTTGGACGGGTCGCAGGCCACCTCAACGATAAAATCATAATCTTTTTTAAAGTAAAAAAAGTAAAAAGAGACAACAATTGCGACTAAACAGCTCGCGCCGATTAACCACAAAAACCAATCACTCTTTTTATCTTCTTTTTTCTCATCTTCCGCTTCTGCCATAACGTTCATTTTATCATATTTTTACAAAAACAATATCGCGCTGCCGACAATCATTATCACAATCGCAATAATTTTAGGCAATAAAACACGGCCTTTGATATTTTCTTTCGCAACATTAGGGAAAAATTTCGTGGCAAGAAGGGTTAAGAAAAGAACTATTGCTGGCTGGAAGCTACTCACCAGATATACCATGGCAACCGGGGCGAGAAGAATCGCGTAATTAGTCAGAAGATTGCCGCCAATGGTTAAAATTTCGCTAGTCGTATTCAAGAGAAAAATCTTTTTTCCTCCAGATCTATTCATCAGCATAAATTCTTTGCGGTATTTTGGAACAAAAAAATAAATCAGAACGCCAAAACCGCCCAGCCCGGCATATTCCCAAAAAGATGAAATCCAAAAATTATCGCCGATTGTCACATATTTAAAAATTACCCCGGCGATGGCGATTAAGAAACATGCGATTATCATATAAACTGCCGGTCTCCAATTCAGTTTCTTCTTTTGTCCGGAAAAATTGATGGATATTAGCGATACGCCGAATAAGACTATCCCCGAACCGATAAATTGCGCTGTCGTAAGTGTTTCACCCAAAAATACGTAGCCGAGTACATAGCCGAATATCGGAATGGTTAAAAACCACGGCACCACTGCCGAAACGTCTTCAATTTCCAGAGTAAATAAATAAAGGATGATCCAGGCAATCGTTATTCCGCCGGTTATAACGAGGAGTATTTTATCAAGAATCGGTATCCCAAAAATGCCGGAGGTAAATATTCCTATTATTAGTGCCACAAATAGACCAATTAAGCTGGAGAAGAGCACCAAACCGCCAGAACCTCGCTTGCCCGTAGAGTAGTTCGCGACCAGGTATTGGTCAGATATATTAACTAATGCCCATAAAAATGGAGCGCCCAGGGCTATAAAAAACCATTGCATATTAATATCATAGCATATCTGTGTTATGATATTATCATGGCTCTCAATGTATTCAATAAACTTTTCCTCCGTTTTTTTCCAGTACCTTCTTTTCTCTCTACGCCTTCTTTCGGAGTAGACATCGGGGATGAATCACTAAAATTTTTAGAACTTGTAAATAAAAAGAATGGTCTGCGAGTCGGCCGCCATGGAGAGAGGGTTATACCTCCCGGTATAATTGAAGCAGGCAAGATCAAAAATCCAGCCCGAATGGAAGAAATTTTATTGCAGTTGAAGACCCAGATTGGAATAAAATCGGTGCGTGTTTCTCTGCCCGAAGAGCAAGTGTATCTTTTTAAGATTCGATTGGAAAAGTCAGGTTTAGTAAATATCAGAGAGAGCATCGAGCTCGCCCTGGAAGAGCATATACCGATCCAGGCATCGGAGGCCATTTTTGATTATGAATTTATCGGCCAAGACGCACAAAGTATAGAGTTACAAGTCGCGACGATACCAAAAAATGTCATTGAAAGTTACCTGTCCATTTTCGCTCACGCCCAAATAATAGTGCAGTCGTTTGAACTTGAAGCGCAGGCGATTTCAAGAGCGGTAGTTAAAGACGGAGACCTCGAAACTTACATGATTGTTGATTTTGGCGAAAAACGCACAGGCATTTTTATCATATCCCGGGGTGTGGTGATGTTTACATCCACTGTGGATATCGGCGGGGTAGTGCTCGATCAGATGATCGCAAAAAATTTTAACATCGCTCTCGCGGAAGCGGAGAAAATGAAAAAGGATTATGGTTTAGAACGCAATACACCGAATAAAGAACTTTTCTCCGTATTATTAAACAGCATTTCCATTTTGCGCGATGAACTTGGAAAGCATTTTTTATACTGGCATACGCACAAAGACGAAGAAGGTAAAAGCAATCCGCCGATTGCAAAAATAATTCTTTGCGGCGGAGGCTCAAATTTAATCGGGCTCTCCGAGTATCTTTCTATCAGCATGAAGAGCCCGGTAGAGATGGCGAATGTCTGGATTAATATAATAGACACGCAGAAAAATGTTCCGGACATAAATTTTAAACAAGCTCTTTCATTTGCGGCGGCACTAGGACTCGCTTTACGAGACCATGAAAATAATGCAGATCCTCATTAAATTTTGAGTAAGTGTGCATTATAATAAATATATTTTAGAAGAAAAATAAATGAAAATTAAGGATAAAAAATAATATTTAGTTCTCCGATGATTAATTTAATTCCAAACAAAGAGAAGAAGGAAATGGTTAAAGGTTTTCGCTACAGACTCGTAGTATTGTTTTTAATCGTAGGGGCGTTTTGCTTCCTGATTGTCCTGATCGCAATTCTTCCGGCATTTTTTCTTTCGGTCGCGAAAGATAATATTATAAATGCGAAACTGGAGGAGCAAAAGAGCGAACCGGTGCCTCTCTTGGACCAGCAAACTCTCGCCGTGATTAAAGACCTGGATAATAAGCTGAGTATAGTTGAAAATGATACAAAAAATAAATTTGCTGTTTCAGAAAAAGTAATTAATGCCATTATGGTAAAAAAGATGCCGGAAATTAAACTAAATGATATTTTCTACGAAAATAAGCCAGCGAGTGACCCAAAAGGGGGCAGAAAAATAAGCATTCAAGGGACAGCGCCTTCTCGCGAAATCTTGCTTTTGTTCCGCCAGGCACTCGAAGATAGCACAAATTTCAAACAGGTCGATCTGCCGATTTCCAATTTCATAAAAGGCTCCGATATTCAGTTTTCATTGAGCTTAATTCCATCATAATATATGCAAAGCAACTTCCCAAAAATTCCATTTTTCGGTTCCGTCATATTTTTTATAGTGTCTTGCCTATTTTTAATATATTTCAGCAGATTGATAAACAATAATGATAGCGTTGCGCAATTGAAAGAATCGCAGTGGCAAATTGAAACGCAAAGGCGCGATGAGATAAAGGCGCTTGATCGTTCGGTTAAAATAATTGAGACAGAGAGAGCGGATCTGGAAACTCATTTCGCGAAAAGCTCCGATATCGTTCCTTTTTTGGATACAATTGAAGGATTAGCATCCCAGGTGGGAGGTAAGGCAGAAGTTACCACGGTTGCTTTATCAGTGGATCATTCCGGGCTATTAGTGGGAATGAAAGCCGATGGGACTTTTGGTCAGCTCTATAAATTTTTAACACTTTTAGAAAATTCTCCGTATGCGCTCCAGTTTGTTTCTATGGATCTTAAAAAGGGAATTAGCGTGCCCGATCCAAATGCGAAACTTGGAGATTGGGAGATGATTTTCAATATTAAACTTTTGAGTTTTATTGAGTAAACTCACAGATTAAAAAAAGTGGCGCAATAAATTATAAAAAAATGAAATTTTTTAAAAAGGAAAAAAAATTTAAAAAAAGAAGCCTACATTTGAGCCCCAATCTCTTTTGGAAGCTGGCGGTTTGGGTGATGTTTATGACGGCTGTTTTTTCAGCGATATTTGGTTATTATCTGGTTTTACAAATAAACAAAGAATTCATTGTGCCTGAAGCGACTAGCAGCGGGCAAGTCGAAATAGTGAAGAAAGAAAGAATCGACAAAGTATTAGTGAATTTTTCTTTACGAAAAACGCTATCAGATCAAATACTAAAGTCTCCCGCGCCGATCGTTGACCCGTCGCTCTAAAAAATGCCAAAGACGCGCAGCCTATTATCAACTTTACGGTTAGGGTTTACTCTCGCAGAAGCCAGGTTTAGAATTAGAAATGCCGGTAGTTATCTGGGGATTTTTTGGTACCTGCTTGAACCGCTAGTCTTTTTCATAATTATTATTCTTATTCAGGGCAATCTGGGTATTAAACCCATCGAAAATTACCAGGCATACGTTCTTCTCGGTTTGATTATGGTGAATTTCTTTGTAAATGCGATGACCGGCGCGATAAGGTCCATCCGAGACAATCGTTATCTGGTAAAGTCTATTAATCTGGATTTAGAAGCGTTGCCGTTATCGGTGGTTATACAATTTTGCTTCTCCCATTTCTTCGAATTTCTTTTATTTATAATATTTATTCTTTACTATCACAGTTTTTCTTGGACAATAATTTTTTACCCTTTGATTTTTATCGTATTTGCCATTTTCATGATCGGTTTGGCATTTATTGCGGCATCCTTGGGCGCATTTATAGAAGATTTTGACAATATCTGGATAGTTTTTTCCAGGGTTCTGTGGCTGGCGACGCCCATATTTTATGCCTTGACCCCGGGAACTTTCCTATACAAAATTAATCTTTTTAACCCTCTATATTATTTAATTAATATTGGCAGACAGATAGTAATATATGATTCTTTCCCGGGATTTACCCCGATTCTTACAACGTTGGTTTTGAGCTTTGCGACCTTTGGGCTTGGTCGAGGTATTTTCGCAAGAAGTAAAAAGAAATTTATTGAATTTTTATGACAGAAACAATAAAAAGAATCGAAGTGCGGAGTGTTTCCAAGAATTTCAAGATTCGCCGAGGATCGAGAGCGCTACTTAACCTATTTTTCTCGGGTGACCGGAAGCCCAACATTCTCAAAGCGCTGCACGACATAAATCTCGAGGTTTTAGGCGGGGAAGTGTTAGGAATTATCGGTAAAAATGGCAGCGGCAAAAGTACCTTGTTGCGCATCATCGGAGGCTTACTACAGAGCGATTCCGGCACCGCCGTAGCTTCCGGCAAGACACTCTATCTAAACGGTTTCTCGCAGGGAACCGATCCTCTCCTGACCTTGCGCCAAAATATATTTTTGGTTGGGTCAATCATGGGTTTGCGACGGAATGAAATACGAGGGAAAATTGACGCGATAATTGATTTTGCCGGCTTGAGAGAATTTCTGGATGTGGAAGTGTTCAAGCTCTCTTCCGGCATGATAACCCGGCTGGATTTCTCTATCAGATTTCATTTTATGCAACATACAAATCCTAATATTCTTTTGCTGGATGAAGTTCTTTCAGCCGCGGGTGACATAGAATTCCAGTCAAAGAGCACGCGGATGATAGAAAATTTATTGCGTGGCGGGGCGGCAGTCATTCTGGTCAGCCACGACCTTGAGCTTATCAGGAAGTATTCTAACCGGGTGATATGGTTGGACAAGGGAATGATAAAAGAGCAAGGCAAGGCGGATGAGATAATATCAAAATATAAAAATATACATACTTGACCAAGCTGCAGAATTTAAAGAAATCAGGACGATACTATCAAACCTTTTATTTTTTGAATAAATAGCGAAACTCCAAACATTTCTGCTCGCGCCTGACAATTTTCGAGATAATATTTCGCTCTAGCCGCGGACTTTAGTTCCAGACTCAAAGCTCTGATAGCTGCAGCCAACTTATCTTCATTTATATTATCAATCAAAATGCCGGTTTTACCGTCTGTCACCGTTTCCTTGTATCCGCCTTCATTCGGTGCAATGACTGGTTTGCCGGAAGCCATAGCTTCCACCGCCGTCATTCCGAAATCCTCATCTTTTGATGTTGTTATAAATCCTTTGCAATTTCTGTAGAGAGACATCAATTTATCGCTATCTGACCAATGTAGCATCTCTACGTTTGATGGCATTTTCCTATCTATTTCTTTTTTATACTTTTCAAAATGCGGAACGTCTTTTTCATAGCTTCCGACGATTATGAGCTTTTCATCTGGAAGAACGGAAAATGCGCCAACTTGAATTTCTATTCTCTTATGATCGACCAATCGATTGACCGAAAGCCAATAGTTTTTCGGAGTTCCATATTCATATCTTTTGTTATCAATTGGTGGATATACTATCTCTGCATCCTTACTATAAAATTTTTTTATTCGCTGTTGTGTGTTTCTCGAATTGCAAACCCATACTCCGACATGCTTGGAATATTTTAAAGTGAGCATTCTATTAAATTGGACCCAAAGTTCAAAAAATGGTTTTTTCCACCAGACGACGATTTTCTTCTTTACATAATCCTTGAATTGCCAAAGTTCATTGAGTGGGGAATGGACGTACCATAAGTTCGGCTTATTATTGACCGCCGCGGACATTGCCCAATCGCCGGAAATAATATAGAAATCGTATTTGTTCCCAAGATTTAATTTCCTAAATTTCCAAAAGGTGCGTTGCTGTCTGTATGGCGCGGACTTCGGTATCGCTCCGATGGAGAGTATCCTGGGTGAAATACTAGAAAAGCCCATCGCCTCTATCATTTTAAAGTTTACGTTCGTAGTATATATGTCGGCATTGAGCTCGCGAGCCAAAGTGAGAGAGACCATTTCGGCTCCTCCAATATTGTCTATGGCGTTGTGAAGTATTGCAATCTTCATTTATCTCTGATACTTAAGATACTCAACATGAACGAAGAAAAGAAGGTCTGCATGCCGAGGACGAGGAAAGTCAGAGCGACGATGGAATTTTTTATCTCATTGAGCGACCCGAATCCCGTCCGGATCCATGTGTAAAATATATATATGTATATTGAAATGCCAATCAGAGAAATAAATATTCCTGCAAAACCGACTTTTTCGATGGTTATTGATTTGAATAGTCTCTCCCATTGCGCATTTTCCTCGCCGAGATGATTGATAGCATATACTCTGGAGAAGCCCAGAAAAAAAATCATTTGATAGCCGGTAATAACAAGGAGAGAAGAGAAGAACATCGGATGTACAAAAAACTGTATATCAAACAATCTCGGGGACGAGAAATATAAAATAAATAATGTCACAAACCCGGTAAGAAACATGATTACCCCGGGTATGAGAAATAAATAAAACGGTGAGTATAGGAGCATTAACCTCAAGTGTCTCCATCCGTCGCGAGTGGATTGTAATTTCGATTCACCTTTTCTTTCTCTGTAGCGAACCGGGATTTCAGCCAAACGAAGTTTTTTTTGTGATGCGGCGATAATCATCTCGGAGGCAAATTCCATGCCTTTTGTATGCAATTTTATTTTGTTAAGAAAATTTCTATTTATCGCTCTGGCTCCGCAATGTATATCATTGATCTTAACTTTAAATAATAATTTGAAGATATGAGACAACAAGGGATTCCCGATATATTTGTGATGCCACGGCATGGAATTTTTCCCAATCTTCCCCATAAATCTATTTCCCACCACCAGGTCATTGCCTTCCTTGAGTTTGTCGATGAAGCGGGGTATATCAGAAAATTCATAAGAAAAATCAGCATCCGCCATGAATATGTAAACGCCTTGTGCTCCCGAGAGACCTTTGAGATATGCCGCGCCGTAACCCCTTTCCAACTCTACGAGTATCCGCAGATAGGGGATTTCAGAGGATTTTTTTTGAAGGATAGCCAAACTCCCGTCGCTTGAACCATTATCTACCACAATGATCTCGGTATTGAGATTGTATTTTTTGATAGTCTCCTCTATCTCGTTTAGGCACAGCAGTATCGCTTCTTCTTCATTCAGGCAGGGAACAACTACGCTTATTTCCGGTTTTATACTCATGCTATGATGATACTATGCTGCCGACCTTTTGTGGAGTTATTTTATTTTTTATTCCTTTTGTTCTGATATTTAATTTCCGGGATAAGGTCGAAGGTTTTTTATACGTTTTTACTTCACTTATTGCCCTCCACATTCTAGTCGCTCTTTTCACCCAAGTATTTCACGTATTTTCATATGGCCTAATCATCGGGATTCATTTTCTGATTTCCTCATTTTGCTTAATATTCTTTTTCTATAAGCAGAAATATTTTAGTCGTGCAAAATTAAATTCTCTGGTCCTGATAAGCTTTGCAATAATTGGTTTTGAGCTTCTTTCGGTCCATTATTTTTATACGGGGACGGTCAGCGAAACGGAAAGGTCCAACGTGGTCTTCCGTGATTTTTACGCATATCCTTTTTATTCGGACGAATGGGTCGGGGTATCCCTGGCTGATTATTCCATAGAAAATAAATCTCTGCCATTTGCCAATCCACTTTGGCATGACACGCCCTTCGCGAACGGGCTGGTCGTTTTCTATTCTTTCATTTCTGAATTATTTTTATTATTTAATTTAGCTCCGCTTACCGGCTGGTCTCTTTTTGCGATTATGAATGGTCTTTTGATATCTCTGCTGTTATATCTTCTGCTGCGAGTGAATAACGTCAATAATTTTTCTTCATCTATCGCTACGCTGTCCGTGCCCTGGATCGTCAATGGGACTAATCTGCCCGGGATTTGGTTTCTAACCCCTTTTATCTTTTCTCTAAGCCTATTCATCACTTTTTTAATATGTTTGAGTAAGAGAGAATTCTTGCTAGGAATGACCACATCGATTATTTGCCTGCTTCTATATCCTCCTATTATCGTCTTGGTTTTTCCGACCCTCTTATTCTATATTCTTAAGAATAAGATTTCTCTATACTATTTGTTTTCCATCGGGGCGGTCGGCGTTATTATCATTGCAATTCTATCAATCAATTTCGGCTACTCCCGCGCTATTGGTTTCGTCTATTCCTCTCTGATTAGACCCAATCTGGACGGTGGAATAGTTTCCATGCCATTTTGGATTGTATTGCCGATACTTCTAATTCCCATTATTCTCTTTGGGTTGATTATTATGATTAAAAAAAAATCATATACGTTGCTGGTGCCTATTATCATCGGTCTTTTCTTTTGGTTCTTGTATGCATTTGTTTCGAAAATAATCATTCTAGAACAATCAAGAGTAGTCGCCATTACCAGCGTCCTCTTAATGATTCCGATTGGTTTCGGCATTGAATCAATTGTGAACTTGATTAAAAATCAAAAGACAGTGAATTTTATAAAAGTTCTATTTATTTTGGCTTTCGTTGTCGCCGCACTTTTCTATCCGGGATCAAACAGGTGGTCCAAGCTGGTCTTAAAAATAAAGACTGATAATGGTTATCAGGACTTTTTTCCTTCAGCGCCAGTTACGAGATATTTGCAGAGCGATGATCTGAAATTTTTTAGTAGCTTTTCAAAAAAAAGGTTTCTCTCACTTCCATGGAAGGGTCTGGTGATCGGTACGGCGACGCATAACTATCCACTTGATTCGAAAGATAGCACCATTACGAATAAGTTTGTAAACTACGCGGAATTTATGCAGAGAACATGCGAAGAGAAATCTGCATACGCTCGGGATTTCAAAATTGAATACGTTTATAGCGACAGTTTCGACTGCCCATCTTTTGAAGAGTTGGGGTCAAGCCAAGAAGGTTTTCACTTGTATCGTCCCATCTCTCACATAGTGCTCTGATAAGAATCTTTCCTTGTCAGGAACAGTATATCTTTTGCGTTTTTTCAAAGCAAAGTTTTTTTTAAAATAGTGCCCCAGAAACCAAACACATACCCAGTTGTATAGTCTGAGTTCTGCATAAAATCATTGGTATTTAAGATCGCGAGGTTATCTGTATCAACAGCTTTCTTTTCATTCATTACATCCATAAAAACTTCCATAGACTTACCAGAGTCCGCTTTTACTAGAGAAAGAGCTCCAAGGTCAAGATTGCGTACTACTTCTCCGGAAATCTGGTCGAGAGGCACTGCTTGATCAGTTGGAAGATAGTGCGAAAAATCTACGCTTGCAATAAGCACAGTTTCATCATCCATAAGTGTTGCCAACATTTTTCCCAATGCCTCCGCATGATCTTTGGTGGTGTCTGACCGAAGAATAATTGGCGTCACTTTAGCGCCTGGGAAAATCTTACTGATAACCAATATCTGGGAACCGACAGAATGTTCCGGATCAAATGGAGATTCGTCGATATTTGCCAATTTTGCGTCCTGCAACTTTGAAGCCAAACCATCTATCGGTCTAACTTCACCGTAGGCAGTGAAAAAACTGGCGTTCGATACTGTTATGGGCGCTTTACCTGCGTCGGTGTGATCCGGTCCGATGACGATAAAATTTTTTACTGATTGTGTTCGCTTTAGACGACTATAGAACTCAACTAATTGGGCTATGGTTGTCGGGATGTGGTGAGATACAACACCGCCATAGATATGTTCCAGGTTAAGTGGTTGGACAGATTGTTCTACTTTAACCGCTCTCTCTATTTCTGGGGCATATTCATTCCACTGCGACTGATGATACATAGTTTCAGTCCGGTTATTTTTTACCGATGTCAAACCAAGGACTACTCCAAATATTATGGGGACGCATAGGAGCAATAATACAATTTTTATTTTTGCATTATTTAACAGTGATCGAATCTTCATTTGATATCGTTACACTCTCGAAACTTCGAAGCGACTGCAAGAGGGCTGGCTCGGCTTTATAGGTTCCTTTGGAGACTACACGAGCATAATAGTAGACAGGCAGGTTTACATTTTTATCTATTACGAATGTTACCTTTTGATCATTAATTTCTGCCGGATAAACTCGGGAATCGTAGCTACTATTGTACATGCCAGATTCTTGATCTACTGGTCTTAATCCGCTTGGCAGATAATCTACGATCTGATACGGGCCACTTAAAGCATTGCCGCTAAACCAAGGAACTAACCTAACTAATATTAAATCTCCTTCTTCAAATTCATTTACTGAAACTCCGGCATACGGCGACTGATTGTTCTTTTCATAATCGCGATTAATTTTCAGATTGCTGTCTTTAACTATCGATTCTGGTGATGACTGCTGTTCATAAGAAGCGACTACACCTAGGTTGCCCTTGACATCAGAGAGTTCAAAGGACGCGAGTTCCTGCGGTGAAAGTGTCAGAGCAAATGACTCACCATTTTTTAGTGTTTTATTTTCATTTTTTGATCCAGCTTTATATGCGAACCCAACTTCTTCGGGATTGAGCTTGGGTAGCGCAGATTTTATGTAGAGGAGTTTTTGAAAATTATTCAGAGTCTCACGGGGGAAATTCTGATCCATGTACAATGCGAGTTGGGCAGATTCAGGTTCTTCAAGGCTTGCAGTTAGTGCGGCAACCAAAGTCGTTGTAATTATCGTCTCATCACCCGCTAGACCATCTACATAAGCGTACGAAGATTTCGTTTGAACTGACGATTTGATCATTTGTTTATAATAGGCACGTGCTTCTTCTTTTGCTCCGATCGAATCAAGGGCAAGGGCAACAAACACTTTATCCTTGAGTGTAAGTGATTTGTCGCTCTTGATTTTCTGAATTTTGGTAAGTATTGGCTCATTGAATGCCGTGAGACCATACAGAGCACGAGTTATTCTTGATGAATCTGATTTAGTATCACTGAGAGATTTGAGTAAATAATTCCTAAGTGTTGCTCGATCAAACGTTGCGTCGTCAAAGAGGTGTGCGGAAATTGCTGATAATTCAAGATCATCACTGCTGTAAGGTAGTAACTGTAAGCCTCCTGAATAAGCCGAATTTTGATATTTAGCGGCCTGAAATTCTGGTTTTTCATTCTTTTCGCCAAAATAGTTATTGAGAAGACTTGTCGCAATCAGTTGTGTTCCCTTTTGATCAAGTCTAACGCCCCATTGGTTACTCAAAGATTTGAGCTCGTCATACAATCGGCCTCTTCCATACGAGCTGAAAGTAAGCGTTGTATAGCCGTCGGCGTTATTTTTGATTTTAAGTCCAGCAAGTCCTTCATAAAAGTCCGAAGTATTTTTTGTAAAGTAACTGCTTAAGACACCCAGCGGCCGGTTAAGGGCATCTGAAAACCCACCACTACTTGCTCTAACTGTAAGTTGATGATTTCCAAGGGTTAATGCTCCGAGAGGTATTTCAATATTATTTCCGCCAGGCCCATCAATCTTTTTAAACGGCAACGTAGGGCTTTCGACTGTATAGTTTACGCTTCCTTGATTTACTGCTGTCCCGAATGTTCTTAATCGGAGAATAAGTTGATCACCGGCAAGATACGTCTTGTTCAATGTTGCGTCGACGAATAGCGGTAACGTAACAGGAATAAAGGATATATTTTTTCCAGCAAACAAATCTTTAGTGACAGCCTGGCTTGTTAAGCGCCAAGAAGTTATGTTGTCGGGAAGTTTAAATTCGGTATGAGCGTGTCCTCCCGCGTCTGTCGTGAGAGATTTAAATATTGCAATTTCTTGAATATTTGTACGAGGTTCATCTCCTTCACCTCCGCCTTGCTCAGCGCCTCCACCACCATAAGGGGGCATATTCGAAGTACGAATAACAACCTGCGAGTAGATATCTCTATAGAGATCAGCAATAATATCTTTTTCATCAGGCCTGATCGAGAATACAGCTTCGTCCAAAGCAGAAAGATTTACCTCTGCTTTAACTGGACTATTGTTTTTATCCGTTACTCTGATATCAAGGCTAACATTATCCCCCGGCTTATATAACTCTTTATCTTTGGTGATTGCTATATTTAACCGTCGCTCATTAGCGTCAAAAGAAATATTTTGAAGATACGAGGTGTGGAAACGGCCACCAGCAAACCATCCCGGCCAAATACCTATATTCGGAATATCCTTATTCTGGAATGTTGCATTATATTTTGGCGTATCCTGAATCCGGTACTCAATAGATCCGTTATTTACAGTCATGAATATATAGTTACCCTGTTCTTCCGGAGGCATAATTCCCTGATAAGTCCGCAACTCCAGATTTATTGAGTCACCAACTTTGTAATTCTTGTTGTTGTCTTGATTAAAGAAATCGTAGGAGTCCTGCGAACCATAGTCTATGTCGTCCAGGCCACCATAAACATAGCGAGTATCCTCGACTGCGCTGCCGACACTATCATAGGTCGTAAAAATAAATTTATATGTTTTTTTATTTTCAGGCGTAAATGATAATTGGGCAAAACCGTTTTGATCGGCTGTTATCGTTTGCGATGAAATGAAATGATCTTCCGTTTGATAATTATAAATTGGGTAGGTCAATTTATCTATCGGATCATAGCCAGTCCCTGTTTGGTTTTTGAGATATACAACTTCTGACGTATCGACTTTTGTTGTTGCGCCAACTACGGGGCCACCCAAGTAATCCTCGGTATTCCAATAAGGTTCGCCGCGAGGGTTATTGTCGAGAACGACTGTGCGTGTTTTTACTGCAAAGGTTACATTTGAGGCTGACTGCTTTTGAGTAATAGAATTATTTATATGCGGTCCAAATACAAATACTGTAGAATTTGTTTCTATTTGCCCCTCCTCGGCCTCAGATGGTCGTACGTTAACACTTAAGTAAGATGGCCAATACGTTTGATCTTTTGTATATTCAGGCCTAACAGTAAATAATCCTTCTCCTTGAGAATTAAGATTAATACTTCCTTTGGAATTTTTACCAGAAGCTTCATAAGCGGAATAAGAGAGAGAGGTATTCGCAACTGGTGTCCCATCAAAAAATTCCGCTTTTACTCTGAATGTAATGCTGTCGCCGGCAAAGACTGTATTTTTATCAGGGATAGCGGTAATTTTATAGGCTGGTTTTATGTATGCACTTACGGTTACTGTTTGCTTTGCGACAATCTCATCTCCTTTGCGGAAAGTCAGATCGTATGTGCCAGGTTTTAGATCGGCAAAAGATAGTTCTCCGGTGACAGTACTGTATTCGGAGAGTTTTAGTTTAGTTTCAGCGTACGTTATGACATTGTCTTGAGTTTCACTCCAGTATGGATTAGTAAGTTTAACGCTCATTTCTTCGCCCGCCGCTTCGCCGTGGCGAGGTTTTTCTATTGCCCAAAAACGAAGTGTGTCTGTCGGCAAATATATATTTTTATTGAGTGAAATATAGTCCCACCAACTCTCATTTTGAGTGAGAGAAGTTACGTAACCGTACTCATTTTCCATTGGGATTACCAGAGCACCGGTAGGGATCACAGCGGTGAAAAACCTTCGCTCATTTGAATAATCAGAATCAGTTGATTTTCTTATAAATTCTGAAGGTGTATCAAATAGAGCCACCCCGTCTGCGCCGGACTTTCCGATTTCTTTATTATTAAAGAGAATGGGAACTCCCGTGATATTTTTTTCGCCAGCAATATTTTTCAACCACACCAAAGATTTTGAACTCGCAAACGCCGCAAAACTAGCTATTCCGTTTACCTGAAACCATGAGATATCCTTGCTTTTTCCGGAGGTAATTACTATCGCATAGTATCCAGCCGCTAATTCTTGCGGCATTCTCACCAGCGAAGAATAATCAGCGGTTTCAAGAGGGAGATTACCAGAAAATGCTTTTTTAGTTTCTGGCAATTGATTATCAATATTCGTATAGTAACGAGCCCACGGTGTATTACCTTGAATTTTTGCTACAGAATCAAGGAATTCTTGAGCCGAATCAAATCGATAAACAGTTGCTCCAACTGAAGATATATTGTAAGCATCTACTCCCAGAAGGATATCTGATCCCGGCTTAAATTCAGCAAATTGACGTGAGAAATATACCGAAGGCCCTCGATTATCGGAATAGGCTTGAGCAGTTTGAAATTGAATTATTTTCTCACTGCTCAAAACATCGTCTGTATCTTTTGC
>DATHJV010000004.1:0-12639 GCA_035489645.1 Minisyncoccota bacterium
CTTAAAATTCGGTCCTGGCGCAGGTGTCGCCGCAGGTGCAGGCGTTGGCGCAGGTGTCGCCGCAGGTGCAGGTGTAGGCGTTTGAGCATGTACTTGCAATATCGGACTAAAAAGTCCGACCAGGATAATCAGTGTAAAGAAGTATGGAATTATTTTTTTAATCTTTTTGCCCATGAATTTTTTTTAAAAGTTTCTATCTATAACCACCTTTGATATTTTAAGGATTTTTCGTCCATGATCGGTACTGTGGATATGAAGTTGGTAAAGCAAGACATGCTGTTTCAGAAATATCGTGTACGGTCACGCTAATGTTAACATTATTGGAAGTAGCGGGAATATATATACATGTTCCCTTTGCTTCTACCGCAACATTCGTGCTGCCGGATTTTATAGGACTTGAATTATCACTGATGTCAACTTGAGTCTCCCCTATCGCTTTGCCTAGGATCGATAACACGCCGGAGTTCGGATCGACTGTGACACCGGCCACAGTATCATTTACTACGGACACAAAGTAAGGTCCTACACCGTTTGTTATTGGTCCGGCTGTCTTACTTCCTCCAACATCGACTTTGATATTTTGTGGTATGACCAAACTTGGCGCAGATGTCGCTGTTACGGTGATAGCAATTTGTAGAGTCTTGACGGGTGTAGAGGTATCTTTTATGGCAATAAGAGTTCTACCCGGTCCGACACCCGCGACTATCAAGCTGTCGCCGGCGACGGCCGCTATCGCAATATTCTGGTTGCCCCCCGCTCCCGGTTGTATAGAATAATTTCCATCTCCACCGGATATGTTTACGGTAGTTGTTGTATCTTTCACAGACGAAACCGTAGGTATAGGCGGAATGGCTCCGGGGGTTATCCCGGATGGATTTATTGCCAGGACACCGATCGCATTTACCGTGATTGTTATCCGCGCACTACAAGCTCCCGCTACTGTTATTGTAGCTCCATTATTCAGTGTTCCGCTTAATTTATGGCATGAAGTTCCCGAGTCAATTATTGTGGCTTCAAAGGTGCCCACTGTCTTTCCAATCACATTAAGCGTGTAACCGGAAGAACTGGAAGAAGAGATCTCCGTTGTAGCTATGTCGGGTCTTCTGCCGGTTATAGTGTAACCCCTTGTACCGCCTGATATGGGGATGCTGATTGTTTCGTCTACTCTGACCGAAGCTGCTGTTGGAACATTTAGGCCTGTTAGCGTCGTCGTGCCTTCACCACCGACTGTTGTGTTACTGTCCAAAGTGACTCCATTATAACTCCAGTTGTCAACTGAAGGTTCAGGGCTTACGGTGCTTGCCAGTGCAGTTAAACCTTTATCCAAGAAGTGACTGATTAGCGCGTCAAAAATGGCAGACAGGCTGTTGCCCAATGCCATTGCCAGCTCGCTCTGTCTGTATGATGAACTCATTGCGGTCATTATTTGATTGGCCGCCACTGAGCCGGGAGTTGTGCTCCTTAAACCGCCAGGACAAGTATTTTCTACTGCCCAACCTGCTTGGGCCGTTGCTTTGTCTTGATTCCATTTTGCCACAGCCGCATTATATGAAGGATCATTACTAGGGTTCTCAACATCTGATGGTGTTGGATACGGCTCACTATATGCAAAACTTGGTTTTTGAAATTCATTTGTGCCGTTATTATATTTGTCATTCGTAGGACAGGTCTGGGGTGACAAGAAACCCATTCCTTGTTGCAGGAGTCCTTGTATTTTTTGCGCCGGCGCTTGTATTGCCCCCTCCAAACTGGCTGCCAGATTATCTTGAATTAGCAAATTAAATCCAAGATAATTATTTTGTGGGTACTGCGTATTTATCAGAAATCCATTCCACCCTCCTAAATTAAAGTCGCTTCTGAACCGGAAAAGAAAGTTGGCGTCAGCGTTAACTAAACTTAAAGAATATGCCGCATTCTCAGCCAGTTGTCTTTTAAAACTTCCTATTATATTGAGTGCAGTTTGTGCGCCGAAAGGAAATCTCAACTTGTCGTAGCCGATGAGATCTACCATTACCCTGACTTGAGATTTGACTATATCTTTGAAAAAAGATTCCGGATTTGTTAAGAAAAGAGGCGCTCCATGAAAATCCGAATTGATCCAGTTTATAGTAGCCTGCGTTATTTTCGCCAAAACGGCTTTTGCGACTGCCATCAATGCCATTTCGAGAAGTTTTTGCACCCAACCTTTTACCGTAGTTGTAGTATTCGTTGTCGTGCTTGGGGATATTGTTCCTAATATTTGAACTGCCTCAGCATCGAGTACTGGCACTTGACCTTGAGCTTGTGCAGCACTACCTTTAAAGAAAAAAAACGCAGACGGTGTGAGTATGGAAATAATCAAGAAAGAAGAAATAAATTTCTGGACTATTTTATTTTTAGTTATTATTTTCATACTTTACTGTTTTATTATAGCCCATTTTTTTCTAATTATTCGATTTCTGTTTCACTTCGGTATTTAATGCGTTCATAGCTGACACTAAGGCATCGGCATTTTCTTCATATTTATTTATGGCGCCGATAGAGAGTATGGCATCAGTACTAAAGAGCCTCATATCCTTTATGTTTTCCACTATTCTTTCAAATGCATTCAATAAGTTTAAGTGAAGTTCAGAAATGGATTGCGGAACACTCATTTTTGCTAATGCGTCAACAATCTTGTCTAATTGTTGAATGATTGGATCAAGTTCTAGCAACGCGTTCACGTCAACGTTCTCTCCATCCGCTACGAATTTTTGTAAAATATCTAAGACGTTGTTATTCATTGAATATTTTGTATAGATGTTGTCTAAATCGTTATTATAATCTGAAAAAGCCTGTGGCCTATCGTCACTAATTTCTTTTATATCAGAAATTAAAAACACCTTTCTGACGGCAGGGTTTTTGATTTTTTCTGCTAGGCCAGCACTCAATGTATCGACAGTGGCTTGATCCATGGTTCCATTTTGGCTGGCAGCCGCAACGGTCGCAAAAAGTTCCCTGGAAAACTTCTCCGTTTGCGTTAGATTTTCCGTATCTCCTTTGCCTCCATTTGTCGTTGTCGCGTCCACACTGCCTAACTGATCTTTTTTTAATTTATTTATTACCGAACTATCTGGTATTCCGGGAGTGGTCTCTTTTTTTGTTGAATCAAGCCCATATAGACCCTCTTCCCAATCAAGTATTCCATCACCATCGGTATCTTTATTTACGAGGTCACTAACAGTTAAATTGTCGTAAGCAAGGCTATTTTCTGGACTTGTACTTTTATATGTTTCTTTATTTTTAAATAGTGATGACGTTTTTAAAAGAAAAATCACAACCAAAAAAACCATCGCAAAAACGATCCAGAGCATTCTTTTTTGTTTTAACAAAATCTTTTTAATTATGGGTTAATTATAACAATAAACGAGGAGCATGAGCAAGTAAACTTGTTCAATGTCCGAGTGCCATTGTTATATGGTAGTCCATATAACAATAAGAGAGGAGCAAAGCAAAAGATTTCTTTTATTTTGTCCGAAGGCCATTGTTATATGGCAGATAGACACTTGCCATATAACAATAAGTAATGGTTCCAAGCAAACTTTATACACAAAATTTACTGTTTGTGGTACCATTCCTTACATGAGGTTACTTTATTTATTTATTTTTATTCTTTTGGCGCTTTCCCCTAAAAACGTTGTAGAGGTTTTTGCAAGTCCAGTTTCCAATGATTGCTTCGTTATCAATACACTGCGTATTGGTTCTAAAGGGCCTGAAGTAGAGTGTCTTCAGGGAAAAGTGGGAGCTGTTACCGACGGTAGCTTCGGTCCTTTAACCAAGATTGCAGTTATGATCTTTCAATCAAGTCATGGATTATTGGCTGACGGGATAGTTGGTCCACTTTCTCGCAATGCACTTAATAGTGTTACTGCGAGTAACATTGTTTATCCAACGGGCTGTACTTCAGCTTTAGGATATAGCACAACGACTGGCACTAGATGTGATATTGGAATAAACCCTTTACCATCTAGTTCTCAAGCGAATGGCACTGATTCAGTTCCCGTTACTGTCAATAACGGTGTTAATACTATTGCTCCCCAGGTTCAGCCGCCGAAGGTTTTAAGCGTTTTTCCGGAAAAAGTTCGAGCTGGAGATACTGTAAAAATTTACGGTGAAAATTTTTCATCTACCGGCAATACTGTGCGTCTTAGTTATAGCCAAATCGAAGATAGATTCGAGAATTTACCGTCTAGTGATGGAAGAATTATCTCGTTTGTGTTTCAACCGCCGGAAGTAAAAACCATGAACAAAGAAGAGTTGTTGAATTTACCCCGAACGATATTGGATAAAATTTTATATCCGGTAAAAGCAGCAGGCGGAACTGTTGATGATATTGTGGCTCCATATAAAAATATGAAAAATGAGGACGATCTTCGGCAATTTTTAAATAAGAATGGCCACAATTTTGATGAAATGTATAACAAGTTTTATGTGACGGTTGAAAATATGTACGGTCGGGGTACATCCAGTGGGCCAATTTTGGCGGGCTTGCGAAAATTGTCATTTGGTTCTAATTTAGCAAGTTCAGAAAATAACAATTTTCTTTCGATGTTTCGTTCTGTTTTTGAAATTTTTTCACCAAAGAAAGTTTTTGCTCAATCGCCGGAAGGGGGTACAAACACTGGAATCATCATGGAGTGTACCTGTGGAGACGGGTATCTAACATTTATGAACGATTTTTCTACAAATGGCGGAACAGGTCTTTATTGGTGGTCTTTCGGATTTATCCCCACCGTCGGAAGTCCGGAGATTTCTGGACCCCAAATTGGTTTTTTTAATCAAAACGCTGGTACATGTTCAATTGAAGCCGGGGAGGACTGCGTTGACATTACGGCTAACACCGCCGTTCTCCCATGGGGTGAGGGACTTTAATTATTTAAAAGGTTTATCCAATCTAAAAGCGATAAATCCTCTGCTCTTTTATCCCCTAAAGATATCAAGTATGGTCCTGCACATATACCCTTTAGGTTGCTCGAGAGTTTTTTTCTCTTATGAGCGAAGCCCGTTTTCACTATTTCCCAAAATTTTTCTTCATCAATTCCCATATCTTCACCGCCCGAGGCGGATCCGCCTTTGGCCGAAAAAATCTTGCGAGAGATATTTTTAATAGAAATTATTGCCGAATTTACCGCCGGTATTGGAGAAAAATATCTTTTATCAACCTTAGCAACCATTTTAGGTTCCCCGTATGCTTTTACGGAGATAGAAAGAATACTTTCTTTACCGTCGCGGGCGATTATTCTTCTTGCGACTTCGTGTTGCACCATAAGTACCATTAAATCCGGCTGATTTTTTTCCGTCAAGAATTTTTTCAAAATTGCGCCCGTGATATTATAAGGGATGTTGGATATTAGCTTATAGGTTTTGGCTGATAGCTTACAGTTCCCCAAACTAAATTCTAGAATGTCTCCATGCACTAGTGCAAGAGAGCCGGATTTTATTTGTTCGGCAAATTTTATTTTTAAAAATTCGAAAAGCTCGCGATCTTTTTCCACGGCAATGACAGTTTTTGCTTTTTCCAAAAGTTTCCCAGTCAGTGTTCCCCTTCCCGGTCCAATTTCCAAAATTACATCATCCTTCTTTATTTCTCCTGCCTCAATAATTTTTCGAAGGGCGATTTTCGATTTTAAAAAATTTTGCCCCAGGTATTTTTTTGCCTTCATGATTTCTTATATATAAATGGTTTTTATTCTGTCTTTCTCTCCTTCTTTTTCTAACAAATCTGCCGGAATATCGGAAATGAATTCAGACGGAGTGTTGATAATGTGCGCCCCAAAAATTGTGCGGAAATTCGCGAAAGATAAAAAAAGTTTGCTTTTGGCGCGAGTGACTGCGACATAAAAAAGTCGGCGCTCTTCCTCACTATCAAAGCCATCTTCCCGATCATTTTTTTCATGCGGGAAAAGCCCGTCTTCCAGCCCGGTGATAAATACATATTTGAACTCCAGCCCTTTGGAAGCGTGCACGGTCATTAATTTTACGGTCCCGACCTCTGCCCCGGTCCCGACTTTGGTCGGGACATTAATCATTAATGAATCTTGGTCCGATGCGAGTGAAGCATCTTCTAAAAGCTTTTCCATACCACGACCGGCTTCTAGACTGTCATATTTGAGGGCTAAAGTGGCGAGCTCCTTGATGTTTTCCAATCTTTCCATGTCTTCCACGTCTCCAGAAGAAAGTTCTTTTTCGATACCGGAGCGTCTCACCACGAATTTTATCACCTGACTTGCTTTATCTTGTTCAATTTTTTCTTTTATCTCCTCAAGTGTTCGGTAGAAATTATCAATTTTAATTTTCATTTTTATTGGCAAACTTTCAATCTCGCCCGCAAATATTTTGACCAAAGTGACTTTGCCGATGCCGCGCGCAGGAAAATTTATTATTCTTTTTATATCACTCAAGCTGCCTCTATTCATTGCGGCGCGGATATAAGAAAGAGTATCTTTGATTTCTTTTCTTTCAAAAAATTTAACGCCCAAAACTTGATAAGGGATGTTGTATTTTAGCATCGCTTCTTCCAGCGCTCGGGATTGGAAGTTGGCTCGGTAGAGAATTGCTATATCGGACAACTTCTCGGGTGTTACTGCGGCGGGGTCGCTGTTTCCGCTTGCTCGCGGTGCGCTGCCTCTCGGCTCGACAGCCTGCGAGACTCCCCGCCGCAGTACACTCTCTCCGTTGTCTAAAATCTCTAAAATTTTTGTCGCGACGAAGTCGGCTTCATCATTCTCATCCAGCGCTTCATAGAGGCCGATTTTTTCACCCGTTTTATTTTTGGTAAATAAATTTTTATCCGGTCGGTATTTATTTTTCTTGATTACAACATTTGCCGCTTCCAGAATATTTTTTGTCGAACGATAATTTTCCTCCAGCATCACTATCTTTGCCTCGGGATAATCTTTCTCAAAGCTTAAAATATTTTTTAAATTGGCTCCACGCCAAGAATAGATGTTTTGGTCCGCGTCGCCGACCACGACTATATTTTTATTATTTTCTGAGAGTATTCTGGACATTAAATACTGCACTTCATTGGTGTCTTGATACTCATCGATGTGAATATATTCCCACTTTGACTGGTAAATTTTCCTGATTTCGGCATTTTCTTGCAATAATTTCGTCGCTTTTAAAAGCAAGTCATCAAAATCCAATGAATTTTCCTTCATCTTTTTTTTTTCATATAAATTCCAAACTTGCGCCACGATTTTCGGCAGTGGATTGGTTCCGCTCTCTTCCCGCTCCATATAATCTGATAAATGGACGAATTTTCCTTTCTCTCTGCTAATTATATTTTTTATTTTTTTCGGATCATATTGTTTAGGGTCTATTCCGAGCTCCTTCTCGATTTCTTTTATAAAGGTTGTGGTATCTCCTTCGTCTAAAATCGTAAAGTATTTTGTTAATCCTAATATTCTGGTATTTTCTTTAATAATATAAACTCCGAGAGAGTGAAAGGTGGACACGAAGGGAACATTGTCTTGTTCTATTCCTTGCGTATTTTTTTCAATTTCGGAAATAATCCTCTCCCGCATTTCCTTGGCCGCTTTATTGGTAAAAGTTACAGCCAAAATGCGCTCCGGTGAAACACCCTTTTTTATTAAATTAACGATTCTATGGGTTATTGTTTTCGTTTTTCCTGCGCCGGCTCCTGCTACAATAAGAAGCGGACCATCCATATGAATGGCTGCTTTTATTTGTTCTTTATTTAATCCTTCCAGATGTCTCTCCATTAATGCCATACTAGCACGAAACAAGAGGTCTATTTCCATTCTTCAGCACTAAGTCGATTTTGTTCTGCTTCAATTGTCGCCAATTTATTACTAAATATTGTATCACTTTCCGGTGATTTTTCATCAAATTTTACTTCAAGTTCTTTTTGTTTTTTTGCCCTTATTTCTTCGGTTCCCGAGGGTTTAGGGATGGGTGTTTCCTCGACCTTAGCGGGCGGTGGAGCAATAGTAGGCGGAGTAACAACAATCTCCGGAGTAGACGACGAAGTGTTTATATTTGCGATTTTCTCGTTAGCCAATCTTTCTTCCTCTCTCTTTTTTAATAATATTTCCGCTTCTTTTGCTTCAGCTAATTTTTTATTTCTTTTATCAAAAGTTTTTGCTTTTATTCTATAAAAGTCTTTCATTTCTTTCTCAGTATTTTTCTCGGTGATTTTTTCGTCCGGACTATCATGCCCTGGCGCGCCCATTTTTTTTACGGTATCTGTTGCAGCGTCGTCGCGGAGACCCATCAGTCTAGCCACTAATGCTCCTATTTTTCCATATTTAGCCATTCTATTTGTTAGGATTTTTTTTCTATTTTCTTTGGCTTTCGTTAGGGAATCTTTTGCTCGTCTTAAAGAGTTTCGCATTTGCTCGTCATTTGCATCTCTTTTTCTATTTCTCTCCTCTGCCGCTATTTCTAACTTTTCTACTCGTTCTTTCTCGTTTTTTTCTCTTTTTTCTCTTTCCTCCTCCTCTTTTTCGATTTGTGCCAGTTCTTTGCGCAGGTCTGTTATCTGTATATTATCTTGTTCCCACTCGATTCTATTTTCCTCAAGTTCTGTTTGAAGATTTGCTATTATTGTCTTAAGTTCTGCTATTGTTTCTTTTTTTTCAGCTTTTATGCCAGGCAGAGGGACATTCATTGGTATTTTTTTCCTCTCATCATCTCCCTTTTCTAGAGCCCGACCTTCTCCAAGTTTTGGTTCCTTCATATAGCCATTATATCCTGTAATTACTTTATAATGAAGCTATAATCTTTTCGAGTTATCCACACTAATATTGACTTTTACCCTTTTTTGGACTATTCTTTCGGGATAGTCCTGAAGAGGGGTATGGTGCTAGCTGGCTGAAAGATAGAAATGACAGTAATCATCGTGAGAGACTCCAGTTTGCAGTACTATTTTGGTCGTCCTGTAATTCCACCCTTATTTTAAAAGGGTTGAAAAGGAAATCTCGCGACATTTCGTTTGTTTTATAAAAACCCTATTTAAAATATTCTGCTCTATTTTTTTCTTTTCCTTATTGTTTAGGGCTGTTTTTGTGCTTTTTTTGACCCTCTCTCCCTTTCAGGCTCAAGCTGGATTTTTGCCTTTTCTTTTCGGAGATGACGCTCATGCTGACACAACAACCGCTAGTTTAACTAAATCTCTTCAAACCTCCGCCAATATGCCGCTTCCACAAGCGAATGTTTTATACGATGATAAAAATGAAAAAGATAACAGCCAGAAAGATCCAAAAAAAGAAGATATTATAAATGAAAATAAAAATGTAAATATTGTCTCTGAAAATGCTCTCTCGGCTGCAATTGGCCCAAACGGTCCAACAGATGAAAAAGAGGCCATAGATCCAACAACCCTGGAAACAAGTGTTTATGTTGTAAGAAAAGGAGACTCCATTTCGCAAATAGCGGAAATGTTCGGAGTTTCCGTAAACACTATCCTCTGGGCAAATGATAAGAAAAAGGGCGATAAAATCGTGGAGGGCGAGGTTCTTTTCATTTTGCCTGTTTCCGGGCTTGAACATACTGTTACAAAGGATCAGACATTACAGGGAATTGCAAAATTATATAAAGCAGATCCGAAAGAAATTGCGGATTTTAATGGAATTACCGAAGATACCAAGCTTGCAGTAGGCGACAAACTGATGATTCCGAATGCGGTTAAAGCAGAAGAGAGTGGCACGCCGGTGCAAAACTTGAGCGAAAATATAGCAAAAGATAAGCAATATTACGAAAATCATCCGATTACTAATTTTGCCGGCTACTATGTTAATCCAGTCCCCGGGTATCGTTTGAGTCAGGGTCTTCACGATGGTAATGCAGTGGACTTGGCAATAGGAAAAGGGACTCCGATTCATGCGGCGGCTGCCGGCATTGTTATTCTTGCGAGAACCGGCTATAACGGCGGGTACGGTAATCTGGTTATTATTTCACATCCAAATGGCACAGAAACTCTATATGCTCATCAGTCTAAAATAGCAACTTCCACCGGGGCGCAAGTTTCTCAAGGTGAAGTTATAGGTTATGTCGGCTCCACTGGCCGGTCCACCGGTCCGCATTTGCACTTTGAAGTTAAAGGAGGACGAAATCCCGGAGTAGACGGATCTTGGGCTAACTAGCTGATTTAAAAATGGTTAAATTAACCGTTCGTTCTGTGGTACTACTATGCGCAGGATTGATAGTGATTTTTTTTATTGCTAAAAATATTAATTTAAAAAACAATCCTGAAGAAAAAAAATCTGTTACAGAAGAGATTCCTGAAAATATTACCAAGGCTGTTGATGCAAATATTGACGAGGAAGTTTTGAAAACACTCCAAAAAGAAGAACTCCCGAAAGATATTTCTGGTGTAAGATCTCTTATCCTTCCCGTCCCTGCCTTTAAGCAGACATATATCCGAAGTTGCGAAGAGACTGCGCTCCGTATGGTGCTCTTTTTTTACGATATAAAAACAAACGATATGGAAATAGTAAAAAGAGTTGGTTATGATCCGCATCCATGGGATAAAAAAAATAATCTTTGGGATGATCCAGATAAGATGTTTGTGGGCTCTATAGATGACCCGAATAAAAATGGGTATGGAACCTTTGCTCCGTCCATAGCTACTGCCGCTCGAACTTTTGGCCGTGACTCGGAAAGTTATTTAGGCGTTTCCGCACAATTTTTAGCACAGCAAATTTACAGCGGCCATCCGGTTATAGTTTGGGGGTTTTCCAATGTACCTCCTTTTGTGAAATATTTTTGGAATACTAAAGAAGGGAAGAAAATAACCGCTTATCGCGGGGAACATACTCGGGTTGTCGTTGGAGTATATGGTGAACCCTCAAATCCGTTAGGTTTTCTAGTCAACGATCCCCTGACTGGGGCCAAAAACGAATATTGGGGCGCTGAGAGGCTTCTAGCTCAAATGAATATATATGGAAATCTTACCAATCAAGCCGTAGTCGTAAAATAGCTCTTAGCTTTTTTCAGTATTTTGAATAGCTCCGGTCAATGGAATAAAATATACGCCGACATCTTTTCTCGAGTGAACGCGCCCGTTAGCATCCTTGGTGTATACATATAGCACCTGTCCCCTTTTGAACGGCTGGCCTACCGGTATGAGCATTGTTCCATTTGGTTTTAGTTGTTCGATAAGGGCCGGCGGCACGTATTGCGCCGCGGCAGTTACAATAATAATGTCAAAACCCCCCTTGATTTCCGGCCATCCGTAGAATCCATCACCCACGCGTGTTTCGATGTTGTCATAACCGAGTGGTTTGTAAATTTTGCTCACAGCGTCGCCCAAGGGCTTTATTATTTCAATCGAATACATTTTTTTTACTATACGTGAAAGAAGGGCGCTCTGATAACCGCTGCCGGTGCCGATTTCTAGGGCCACATCGCTTGCTTTGGGTTTAAGCAGCTGAGTCATATATGTCTGTCCTAGGTAGTCCGAAAGCGCGGAGCCCCAGCCTAGCGCCCAGGGCTTTACTTTTTCTCGCTTGTCTTCATACACGGTCGAGGCGAGCGAACGATTGTCCTGATATTGATATTGAAAATATTCTCGCGGGACCTCATTGAAGGCCCGAAGAACCTCCGGGTCGGTGTTGCCGAGGCGCTCCGTCAGGTAGTCGTCCACAATTTGGTTGGCAACTTTCTTTCTTTTTTGAACTTCTGAAAATGCATTCGCATCAATGCCCAGTTTTCGTCCGCTCTCCGTCATGAGCGCCTGATAAGTTTCAAAATTCCAATTCGGTTTCGAGGCATCGATGCCAGCAGGAGTTTCTTTAGCGGTTTCTTTCAAGATATCATTGACCGAAGGCGCCTGTTTGCTTTCTTGCCGCGATAAGTTTTTACCAACGCTAGCGGATTTCTTGGACATCGAGAAAAAAAGCACCAGTCCCAGACACAATACCGCTATAATTAAAATAATAATTTTTTTATTCCGCACTTTATTCTTTTGAGCTCGGATAGGCGAGCAAGACTATTATATAGAGAAGAAGCGAAAATACAAGTATGATTTTGTAACCTAAAAACAGAATGGTGATGTTGGCAAGAGGAGTGGCAATGACGGAAAACGATCCGTTCACGCTCCAGGCCCATGGCAGAAGGCGGCTGCGTTCTCCTCGGAAAAGCGAAAGCCCCAGAGAAAATGGGAATCCCAGAGCGAGCGATAGCGGCGCGCAAACTGCAACTAAAAATAGGCACTTAATAAGTAGCGGTAACGCTACAAAGGCTAAGAGAAGCGGGTCTAAAAAAAGCCAGACCGCTGCTACCCAGGCGAGCACGATAATGAAGGCCCACTTTAAGCCTAGGCGCGGGCGCGCCAGGTACTTCTCCGCGAGCCAGCTTCCCAGCCCGCAGAAAACCAGCATGCAAGAGAGGATAATAGAAAAGCCGTACATACTATCGTTTAGGAAGAATGACGCTTTCCCGATAAGATATATTTCAAAAAATAGAAACCCTAACCCCAAACCGCCGAAATACAGAATAGGCTTTACCAAATCTCTTGTTTTCGGCAGATACTTTCGCCAGCGAATAAGAGGCAGAAACAAAATTATTATCGAGAGTAGTATCGCCTGCAATAAAATTGCGATGTTAACAAGGGTTCCCATCTCGCCGAACGGCACGAGCGCGATATTTTTCAGTATG
>DATHJV010000005.1:0-2483 GCA_035489645.1 Minisyncoccota bacterium
TCAAAAGGGGGAATTTTCCCTTCCAAATATTCCGTCATCATACTATCGTTAGTTTCGACAATTTTCTCTATAAGTTCTGAGTGAAATTTTTCCGCATCCGCTTTTAAATTTTCCGGCAAAGAGTCTAGGTCTTTTTCAATAACCTGATTGCCCATTTCTCCTTCAAAATAATACGCCTTCATCTTTAGCAGATCGATAACGCCTTCGAATTTTTCTTCCAAACCGATGGGAATTTGTGCTCGGACAGCTTTTTTACTAAGTCTGTCCAAAATAGTGCTATACGAATGTTCGAAAGATGCTCCAGTTCTGTCTAATTTATTTATAAAACAAACACGCGGCACTTTAGCGTCATCAGCATAGCGCCAATTTGTTTCTGACTGAGGTTCCACGCCAGCCACACCGTCAAATACAACCACCGCGCCGTCCAAAACACGCAGAGAGCGCTTTACCTCCACCGTAAAATCAATGTGTCCGGGCGTATCGATAATATTAAAACGATACTTCTTGGTTTTATCGCCCGGAGCGTACGTCGGGGTCCAAAAACAAGTAACTGCTGCGGCCGTAATTGTAATCCCTCGTTCTTTCTCCTGCTCCATCCAATCCGTCGTTGTGTTCCCCTCGTGCACTTCGCCGATTTTGTGCGATACGCCGGTATAAAAAAGAACCCGCTCCGTCGTGGTCGTCTTGCCCGCATCAATATGCGCGATAATTCCAAAATTTCTAACTTTTTCTAGAGGATAGTCTCGTTCCATATAATAAAAAGCGCCTCACGCGCTTGGAATACTATATATTATAAACGTGAATTTTGCAAACTGATTTATAGTTTCATTATGTAATTTGTGTTAAATGAAAAAAGATGAAGGCGAATCAGATTCGCCTTCAATTATTTTCGGACATAGGCTTCCTTTCTCTTTTAGCACAAGCAGAGCGCGTTTTTTAAGCCAACAAGCGATTACCCCCAGGTGGTAGGATCGTCAAGATTATCGTCATCTCCACCGGAACCACCTTGAGCCTCTTTCCTTTTGTTTTCGTCTTTTTCTTTCTCGAGGTAGGCTAACAAACAACGTCGACTGCAGATGTATTGCTCATTATTCTTGCACTCCATCTCTTTTTCGTGCTTCTCATTGCCACACATGATGCATTTTTTCATCTCTCCTTGCATCTCTCCCATATGCCCTCCTTTTTTGCCCTTATTTACTTTCCCAAAAACGGTTAATGCACAAGCGGTGAACACGGTTTAAGGAACTATTTAGAAAAATTACAAAACCGCCTTGTCGAAAGATAAATGCGCAAAAACTATTAGATTATATACTCCCACTATACCAAGTCAAGTCAAATTCTTTTAGAAATTTTTACCACGCAAAATGGGCGAACGCTTTGTTCGCTTCGGCCATTTTGTGCGTGTCTTCTTTCTTTTTTATAGCCACGCAAAAGAGACTCGTAAACCTTGCGGGCGACACGATCAGATCATCATTTTGTATTATTTTTTTTGGAATGGTCAACATATTCATATATTGCGTATATTACCATAAAACTCTAGAAAGAAAAAGCCCAAAATGTAACTCAGCTAGGTCTTGCCTGGCTAGGCATTATATAGCTATTTTTTGCAAATAAACAATTATTTAAAAAGCGGATTAAAGAACGCAAACCACAACCAGAATATTATGAAAAAAACACCAATAACCCAAAGAGAGACCTTTTTATTAATAAGATGACTTGATGCAATATGTATTATATATATGATTAATAAAACAATAAAATAATACAGAAGAAGGAATAAAAAACCAAGAGTTAGAGGTATTCCTGTATCACCTCCTATAAATGCAAGAGGAAACATGCTAAAAATAGTAACCCCGAGAGATTGCAATAATGCTTTTTTAAGATTGAACTTCACGCTTTATATTATAACAAGAAGCATTTAAAACTGCAGATGTTCTGTGTATAACTTCTAAAATTTAAAGGGGACTACCACGCAAAGTGCGCAAATGCTTTATTGGCTTCGGCCATTTTGTGCGTGTCTTCCTTCTTTTTAATCGCCGCGCCTTCGTTTTTGGAAGCGGAGATTAATTCATCTGCTAGTTTTAAGTGCATTGGCCTCCCTTTGCCGCTCCTCGCGGCCTCCCGAATCCAGCGCATAGCGAGAGCGAGTCTGCGCTCCGGCCGCACTTCAATGGGTATCTGATAGTTTGCGCCGCCGATACGCTTGGAACGCACTTCGGTATTCGGGCCGGCATTTTTCATTGCCAGATCAAAAATCTCCAGCGGGTTTGGATTGCCTGTTTTTTCTTTAATAATATCAAAAGTCGCGTACATCACCCTCCGGGCCGTTTCCTTTTTCCCGGACCACATGATGTAATTGATAAATTTCTCCAGTTTTTGAGAATTGTAAATGTAGTCGGGGAGAACTTGATTTTTATTTTTTATTTTACGTCTCATTTTCTTACTTGCTCTTGGGTTTTTTATTCCCGTACAATGAGCGACCT
>DATHJV010000006.1:0-3349 GCA_035489645.1 Minisyncoccota bacterium
CAAACCCAAGTCGTTTTCGCAAAAATTTTTTCGCGCAGAGCGAAGCTCTGCGTAGTGAGGGAAAGGATTTCCGGACGCTTCGCGTCCTTTTAGAATTAGGTTCGAGCCGAAGATTTTTTGGAGGGAGAGTTTTTTGGAGGGAAGGTCGGCTACAAAATACAACACTTGCCCCACCCACCCGTGCGCGTGTTAAAAACCTTTGCTATGGCAAACTCCCTTAATATATATTATTTCAATAAAGTTATCATTGCATCAATTGATTCTTGTAGGTCTGTTTTTGTAAAATTCGGTCGTCCTAGTTCGTCACTATGATGAATTTTATTTCTAATCCAAGTCATTATTGTTTCTTGGCTTTGAATAGTTCTGCCAGTACGAGTGAAAGTTTGTTTTATTTGGACATTGCCCCCGCTAGGATCTTGTAACCAATTTTCTATACCATCTTGATTTTGTGCATTTGTAACTTTATTCCATGAATTAGTTACCTTGTCTCTTTTTTCCCGAATCTGTAAAAGTGTATAAAGTTCAATATGTAATAATTCGTCAACTATTCCATACGCTAAATAGTTTATTAACTGTACAGATGGATTGTATGGTACGTTAGGAAAAACCATTGAAATCTTTTTACTCTCTGGTTTTAAGCGGTCAACTTTAATACATACCTCTTTTGTCTCATCAAGTTTTTGAAATATATAAGGAGAATGCGTGGCAATAATTATCTGAATATTGTGATCTTTAAACATTTCAAACAGAAAATCTTTTAGTTTTATTTGCCAAGTTGGATGTAAGCTTATCTCTGGCTCGTCAATAAGAATAATCCCACCGTTCATATTGCCTAAGTTTTTTAAAATGTACCCTACACGATATATAATTTGTTTTTCACCTGTACTTAATTCATTGAGACTAATCTCTTCCCCATTTTTATCAATAAAAATTATTTTCTTAGAATTATTTTTGTTTTTTATTTCAGAAAAAGTTTTTTCTCCCTCATATACTTTATGAAATGCGTCAGTAAATCTTTGTAATCTAGTACCCACGGGCGGAAAAGGAGGAGTATGCCCTTTGGCTTGGTTATCTTTAAACCATTTTGAAATGTCTGCATCATCTAAATTTTTTATATCTATGAGAAGTTGAGGAATTTCTACAGATAAATTTTGTGACTTTTCCTTAGGTTTTGGATTGTCATCTATGTTTTTACTTGTTATAGATTGAATGTTTTGTTCATTAAAATTAACCTCTATCGTAGAAAAAACAACCTTGGATAAGGACTGTATATTTACATTAACCAAGCCACCAGATATGTAGTTAACCCTGTGAGTATTACCACCATTTTCTTTTTTAATAAAATAATTAACTTCGTTCTCAGTAAGAGAAAGTTCCTGCTTTTCCTTTTCTGAAAAAACAATATTTACAATAATCTCAAAATCATCAGGATTGGAAAAAGGTTCAGAGAAAGATTGGTAAATTGTATCTAGTACTTTGGTTTTACCAGACCCATTATTACCAACCAAAAAAGCAATAGCTGGCACATCAGTATCACCCAAAATTACAGTATGATTTTTAAAAACATTGTGTTTTTTATATTCAATTCTCTTTATTTTCATAATTATTTCATTAACTCTCCAACTGAAACTCTGATCGCTTTAGCTATTTTTGCAATAGTTGCAAGTGTTGGATTCGTCTTTCCGGCTTCTATATTACTTATAAATCCTTTATCTACCTCAAGGATCCGGCTAATCTTGCCTTGAGATATCCCCTTTGCAGTTCTGATACGTTTAAGATTTTTACCTAGCTTTTCTGCTTCATTCATTTTTTGAGTATACTCCTTAGTTGTGCTTTACACCATCCGTTGTGGTATAATACAACCATGCCTAACTACTTTTTATACGCTCGAAAATCCACCGATGTCGAGGATAAACAAATCCTATCTATTGAAGCACAACTTGCCGAACTCCGGGAACTTGCCAAGCGAGAAAATCTTCACATCGCCGAAGAATTTATAGAAAAACGTTCGGCGAAAATTCCCGGTAGACCAATATTTAATGAAATGATCTCAAAAATTCAAAAAGGTGAAGCGCAAGGTATTGTCTGCTGGAAAATTGACCGCTTATCGCGCAATCCTGTTGATAGCGGAAAAATTCAATGGCTTCTGCAACAAGGAATAATTCAACACATACAAACGCATAGCCAAAGTCATTATCCAAATGACAATGTTTTGATGATGTCTGTTGAATTAGGCATGGCAAACGAATATGTCCGGCAGTTGAGTGAGAATACCGCTCGCGGATTAAAACACAAAGCACGTGAGGGATATTTCCCCGGTCTCGCTCCCCTTGGATATATAAATAATCCACAAACAAAGAAAATTTCTATTCACCATAAAAATGCAAAAATTATTAAGAAACTTTTTGAAATCTACGCTACAGGAAATTCTACTATTGAAAAACTTACTGAAGTATTGGAAAAAAATGGTATAAAAACAAAAACCAATCGCCGAGTAAACATATCAAGAATTACTTTTATTCTAGGAAACCCTATATATTATGGACACTTTCGCTATGCTAAAGAAATATATGAGGGTAAGCATGAACCAATAATTACTAAAGAGCTCTTTGACAAAGTTAACACTATCTTACGTCGGCGAGGACGTAAACCTGACCAGAAAAGTGACCCGAGACCTCTTTGTGAACTTATGTCCTGTGGATCATGCGGTATGGGCATTACCGGCGAAAAAAAGAAGAAAGAACTAGCTAACGGCACTATCAAGCATTATGTTTATTATCACTGTACTAAGAAATCAAAGACGCAAAAATGTTTTGAACTCGGCATAAGAGAGGAAGAATTAGATAATCAGTTATCTTCTCTACTCACGCAGTACACAATGCCCACAGAATGGGCAGAGATGTTGGGTGATAAATTAGATCTTGAAGAAAAACAATCCGTAACTTCAGTCCAAAAAGAAATTCAGGAGTTAAAAAATGAGCTAGAAGATATTTCTCAAAACCTCTCTCGACTTACCGATGTCTATGTAGCCCAAGACATCGAGCGAGACGACTATCTTGAAAGGCGTCGCTCGCTTATGTCTGACAAAAAGTCTATCGAGGAGAAAATCATGCAGATTACGAAGACACCAACAATGTGGATCGAACCGACCCGAGAATGGATAAAAGAGGCTCAAATACTGGATGAAATATCTAAAACAGCCGACCTCCCCTCCAAAAAACTCTCCCTCCAAAAAATCTTCGGCTCGAACCTAATTCTAAAAGGACGCGAAGCGTCCGGAAATCCTTTCCCTCACTACGCAGAGCTTCGCTCTGCGCGAAAAAATTTTTGCGAAAACGACTTGGGTTTG
>DATHJV010000007.1:0-4876 GCA_035489645.1 Minisyncoccota bacterium
CCCTGCGCCCTTCCCCTGAGTATAGGGGTGGGACCCTCGGGAAGCTCAAAATGGAAAGAAGTTTCGCTTTACCCAATATGCCAGCTCTTTTCGGCATCGTGCAAGGCGGGCGTGACGAAAATCTTCGTAAAAAATCCGCAAAATTTATAGGGAGTTTAGATTTTGACGGATTTGGCATCGGCGGGTCATTCGCCAAAGAGGATATCTCTTCTGCGGTGAAATGGGTAAATGAAATCTTACCGGAAGAAAAGCCGCGTCACTTGCTCGGCGTAGGGGAGCCAGCAGACCTATTCATGGGCATAGAGAATGGAGTAGATCTTTTTGACTGTGTCGCGCCGACCCGAAATGCTCGGAATGGCTCGCTTTACACAAAAAATGGGAAGATAAATATAATGAATACAAAATACAGAAATGATTTTTCACAAATTGAAAAAGATTGCGGGTGTTATGTTTGCAGCGGAACCAGTGAATATTCTCGCGCTTACATCGCGCATCTTTTTCACGGAAAAGAAATGCTGGCGGCGACCCTTGCCTCCATTCACAATCTGTATTTCATTGTCAATCTGGTGAAGAAAATAAGGCAATCAATTTTAGATGAGAACTTTTTTGAGTTTAAGAAAGAATTTTTGAAAAATTATAAAAATTAGCTTTACACTCATCTCGATATCTGCCATACTTACTCATCTCAAAGATGGCTAAAAAAAAATTAAAAAAGCAAGGAAAAAATTGGAGAAAATTCTGGAAGCTCGGGTTCGATGGCTGGAATACCCAGTTTTTCGGTGTTAACAAGGACAGCGAACTGACGGCGACCGAGGGGCATCACATTTATAACTTAAATGATCTCGCGCAAAAATATGGTACGCCCCTGCAGATAATTTTTCCTTTTATTATAGAAGATCAGTTGAAAGATCTGATCGGCTATTTTCAAGCTTATATGAAAATTTACGGTTATAAAGGTAAGTTCTTTTATCATTACCCAATGAAGGTAAACCAGAATAGAGAATTTATTCTGCCGATTCTCTCGGAAGGAGGCAATTTGGAGGTCACTTCGAGCAACGAACTTTGGCTGGTAAAAAAACTTTGGGAAGCTGAAAAATTCGGCAGTAAAATCCGGGTTCTCTGCAACGGACCGAAGACAGACTCATATCTCCATCTGATAGGAGAGCTTCGTGCGAAAGGCATGAATATTGTGCCGATCATCGAAAGCCATGATGAAGTGGAGCGGCTTGCTAAATATAGGGGTGATATCGGAGTGCGAGTGAATCTTACAATAAAAACCGATACGCATTGGGATAAAAAATTTGACCTTTTCGGACTTTCCGAGAAGGAAGTTCTTGATTTGAGCAGATTGAAAAATCTTAAAATTATGCACTATCATGTCGGTTCGCAGATCAAGACCCAGAAAGGTATTTTGGAGGCAGTCAAGTACGCCTTTGCCCTTTATGCTCAACTACAAAAAATACATCCATCGCTCGACACACTCGATATGGGCGGAGGCTTCGGCATTCCTTACGAAAGGAAGAAATTTTATACAGCCAAAAATGTTTCTAGTCAGATTGTCAAAATGCTTAAAAATTTATCCGACAAGGCGGGGATCAAGCATCCGAATCTGGCGGTGGAATGGGGGCGCTACATTGTCGCTCCCTCCCAAGTGACGATCTACAAAGTGCTTTTTGAAAAAAATATAACCGCGGCGAATGCCAAAGCTTGGTACGTCATTGACGGCAGTTTTATGAACGACCTCAAAGACACCTGGGCAATCCATCAAAAGTGGCATGTCATACCGGCAAATAACATGAACGCGGCTTTAAAGCCGGTCTGGTTCGCGGGGAGCACCTGTGATTCGGACGATAAATACACGGAAGGAGGAAATTATATTCTGATGCCGAAGCTTCATGAGAATCAGGACCAGCTGGTGGCGATTTTTGATACTGGTGCCTATCAGGACGGTCTGGCTTCGCATCACTGCCTGCTTTCGGCTCCGATGAAAATTATTGCTCAGGACGGTCTGGTCAAAATCGCCCGTAAACGAGAAAACGGCGACGCAGTCGGCAAGCTTTTCGGATGGACCAGCGTAGACCACAAATAATAAGGTGTTAGGTTCTAGGGGCTAGGTTCTAGAAAAAATATGAAAAATAAAAAAATCGGTCAAAGTGTTTTTGTGGTTATGGTTTTTATATTGGCAATCAGTTTTTTAATTCATCAATCTTCTAAAACTTTTGAATCAAGAGATATTAAACAAGTAAAAATCGCAGGGCAAAGTATAAAAGTTGAACTTGCCATAACTCCGGCCGAACTGGCGCGCGGACTTTCTGGCCGAAAGGGGCTAGCGAGTGATGAAGGCATGTTATTTACCTTTAACCAACCGGGCAGATATCCTTTTTGGATGAAAGATATGAATTTTCCGATTGATATAATTTGGTTAGACGAGGATTTAAAAGTTATTTATATAAAAAAAGATGCCAGACCAGAATTATATCCGGAAACTTACGGGCCTGATGATGTCCCGACCAAAATCGGGATCGGGGCAGAGGTCGGGACAAAATATGTCTTGGAAGTTGTTTCCGGGTTTTCGGAAAAGAATAATTTAAAAGCAGGGGATAGGGCGGAATTTTTGTATAAATAGGTAATTTAGCAATAAGAAACGATTGTAAGCAAATGCTAAATTAATTTCTTAATATATCATATATGATAATCTAAGGAAAAATAGCAAGGCCCAGACGGTGTAGTCTGGGCCTTCGATACGATGTGCGACGATTTTTCCGTAAAGGAAAGAAAGTCGCGGTTCCGTTGCGGTGACTAATCTGACCTGTTGAAATGTTCAACTGCTTTTTTGGGAAAGATAAGGACCGCTGATCTGGTGTCAACGAACGTTTTGCCTTCCACAAATCCGTTGGCCATAAATAATTTTATGGCGCTTTGCCAACCTTCCGGATTGTCTTCGAACACTTTATATCTGAGTTCAACTACAATCTTAGGTTCCTCCAAAGTCCCTTCATTTCGAACTTCTGCCACGACAAGTGGTCCGAATCCAGGAAGAATTCCAAGTTGGAAGTCACTCTTTAATTCGAAAGGAAGATTCCAATCGACGTTCTCTTTTTTGAGGACATAGCCTCCAATCACACCTCCCTTAAGTACTCTGTCTTCCCAACCCCCCTCTTTAAGCTCAGGCGTGATAATATTATACAATTCAATAACTAACTTAATTTTCATTTTTCCTTTATGTTTGATGTTATAGTTTTCTGACGAGATAATAACCAAGAAAATTCCGGGCTATTATCTCGTCAGAAAACAAGGAAAGTATTAAAAGGACATTGATATTTACCTAGAAAAGTGTAGCACAAAAATGGGAAAAAGTCAAGCATTCCGTAATGTGTCATTTATGTAATTAAATAAGGTCTATTTTAGCCTTTCACCAAAAGAAAATCCCCCACTTTTGGTAGGGGACTTTCATTTTTTTGTAGGTGTCTATAAGCCGAATTCTGTGTTCCCTCGCTTTCGCTCGGGAAGATAACAATTTATCTAGGCCTGACATTACTGACAAGCTCAAGCGATTCTCCCCTCCCTGACTTGCAGAAAGGGACACGATCTTGCACAGAGGTAAGGATTTAGCCGTTTCACCCTAGTGTTTCCACCAGATTATCCCTTACGGGACCCTAGCCTTTTGGCATCGGCGTCTCTGCTCGCACCTATATATTGCTATATGCGGGCGTTACCCGCTACCATTCCCACCCAATAAGGGGCTCGATGTGTTCGGACTTTCCTCCCTATAAATATAGAGTAGTTATCCAACACCTACCCTGCCAGTATAGCACATTTATATTTTACTTGCATTATTTTCGCAAGTATGCTATACTCTCGCTGTGAGTGTAAGGGTTTAACTTACATTTATCGTAAACGACGTATGTGCCGCAAAATCCCGCCGCAAGGCGGGGTTTTGTTTTGCGCTCTTCTATCCATCACCGTTCCCGCGGACTGTATTTATTTTTTATAGATTTGCTATAATTCTTCAATGACAGATTCAATTATTAATGCAAAAAACATGGACGAAGCCGATGTAGTTATCTTGAGCGTTCCCTTTGAGAAGACCGCTTCAAGCAGGAAAGGCACTAAGAACGGCCCGAACACAATAGTTAAAATGCTTGATTCAAAACTTGAGCTTTTTGACCGTACATACAAAACGGAGCCAGTAAGCAAAATAAAAATCGGACATAAAAATTTAGGCAATATTAGCTCACTTTCGGCGAAAAAAGCTGTTCATAGAATTGCCGCCGAATGCGGAGAAATTTTAGATAAGAATAAATTTATTTTTTTGCTCGGTGGCGAGCATTCAGTGTCGCTCGGACTTTTCCAAGCACTTTCCAAAAAAGTCAATCCAAAGGATGTAACTATATTGCAGATAGACGCGCATTGTGACTTGCGTGACAGTGATAACGATTACAGCGATAAACCGACAAAATTAGCGCATTCCGCCGTCATGCGCCGCGCCCATGAACTAGGTTATAATATTGTCCAAGTAGGTATTCGCACATTCTCAAAAGATGAGTATAACTATTTCAGCAATACAAAGAATAATATCAAAGTCTGGCAATGGGGTAATGGAAAAAAAATTCCCTCCATTAATGAAATTCTAAAATCTATAAAAACAAAGTATGTCTATATAACAGTTGATGTGGATGGTTTTGACCCCTCATATATGCCGGGCACCGGTACGGCCGTGCAGGGAGGGCTCGAATGGTGGTATGGAGTAGAGTTGATTGAACGCGTTATTGACCAAAAAGAAATAATCGGAGCGGATATTGTGGAAGTCTCGCCGATGCGCGATTCAATCCTCACCGAATACGGCGCTGCACAACTTTGCTACACAATTATAGCT
>DATHJV010000008.1:0-10525 GCA_035489645.1 Minisyncoccota bacterium
AAGTTTAAGAAAAATTTAGCCGAGGTTTTGCTAAATCTTCCTCCCCAAAAATCGCTTTAGCAAAACCGAGACCTTGTTTGAATTTAGATTTTCTGTCGGATTTCTAGTAAAATAAGTTCTAGCCGAGTTTAAAAGACACACAAAGTCGGAGCTTTTGTGAGCCGGAGTGCTAGAAGTCATGTTATGACTTCTAGAATGCGAGGCAGGGTCGCGAGATTTTTCAGCAGAAAAATACTTGTGACCCAGAATTCGTTCTCTAGATTGATTTCACTTTAATGTTATTAGTTTTTTCCTTATCCACTTTTTTAATGCGGATAGTAACGAGGCCGTGTTTTTCCGTCCTTATTTAGTGCGAGATAATTCAGTGCTTGGGTAGCTTTCTTATAACTATATTCAAATACGATTTCCAGAATAGTTCTGTGTTGCTTAATGAAATAAAAGACTGGCACATTTTTGAGACGTGCCAGCTTTGGGCAGTTAATTAGTGGCTGCCAACTTGCTCGACATACGAGCGTAATTTTTATGGCATCCAGAACATGAGAACCCCTTCGGAAGCCGTGCCTTCTTCGTATCTGTCCCAAGGCTCCGCAATCCTGGACCAGAACTTTGATTCGGTCCAGTTGTTTCGTTCAAGCTGCCAACCCAAACTTCGCGCCAGTTTTAGCACAGACAGCTCGCGTGTGATTAGGAAAGCCCCCGCACCTTCCGGCAGAAGATCGAGGCATTTCTTGAATACACCTCCTCCATACCCTTGCCTGCGATATTTCTCATCAACCCATATGTCCCCGACCTCGAAGATATGATTGTCTCTGGTAAGCCAGATTATGCAGAACGCGCAGTATTGGCCAGTAGTGGGATCAATCTTGAATGCGGCTCTTCGTTCCTTAAGCGCTTTTTCAATACTTCCTTCGGTTATTCTCTTTTGTAAGAGGTTTGGCTCCTTTTTAAGCTTAGTTACAAGCACTTTAATCTGGGCCTTCCGATCCGCAGCACTATGTTTTTTCATAATCTTCTTTCTTTTGATTGTTTACTTGAAACTTACTACTTTCACTTTTTCGTATGGGGCGAAAAATTCCTTTTTCTTCGCCTCCCTTTCAGGAGTAGTTACCACATACAACTCGTCGAACCCAAGGTATGCGGCAAGCACTAACTGATCCCCATTTACATGGCAGAGGACGGTTCCAATTTCAAGCACAGGAATGACGGCAACTGCCTGCACCCCCTCCGATGCCAAACGGTCTTGAATCTCAGCCTGATTATTCTCGAGCACATCTCGTGCTAGTTGGCGTTCCGCAAAGGTCTTAGTTTCTCGACCAAGCGGCCCATGAATTCCTACCACAAACCCTGCCTTCGCAAAGGCTTCGTTGATCTGCGTTCCACCGCCGACGCAGATGACGACGAAATGCGTTTGGGATAACTCCTTAATCCATTCGATTATTGAGTTTCCAAGACAATCGCCGGACAGTTTCACTAGGCAATTTTTTCTGCTCATATTTTTTAACTTCTAGTGTATTAAGTTTTCGAAGAACATAAGGCCGACCTAGAGTTTTGGGCCGGTCTTTGTTGCATCAAAAAACGGCCCCTCTTTAAGGCCGCCTTTCGATATTCGATACATTTATAGTTATTTTTAGGAGAGTATCAAACAACGCAAACCAGCCTCAAATTTTGATTTGAGTCTCTGCGTCGGATTGAAAGCTTTAGTGATTTAATTTTCATATTGGGAGAAATGTATCAAATGCTATTTTATTGTCAAATCTTAAACTGTGGATAACTTATTCGCAGAAAAATCCCGCGTTTAAAAGATACACCAAGAAAAATTAGAGAAAATTCCCTAGATAGATTTAACTTTTATGTTATTAGTTTTTTCCTTATCCACTTTTTTAATGCGGATAGTAACGAGGCCGTGTTTTTCCGTCGCTTCAACTTCTTCCGGCTCGACTTCTTGAGGTAGTGTCAGTGTGCGAGAAAACCTTCCCCAGTAAAGTTCTTTGGTAAAATAATCTCCCTCATCTATATTCCGGTGTTCTTCACGCTTGCCGACAATCGTGATAATATCGCGGGCTATTGACAACTCTAAATCTTCCGGCTTCACTCCAGCCACGAAAGTCTGAATTATTATCTCCGTTCCTGTCTGATAAACGTCCACCGCTAATTCCGCTTCCTCGTTTTCTTCCTCAATCCAGTCGTTGTTTTTCTTTTCTCTCCTGCCTCCATTATTTCCCTCGGAAAAACTTTTTTTTGGCTCCTCATACTCTTCCTCGTCCTGAACACCTCCTGTTAATCTGTCCCAAATACTTCTTTTTTTAAACATCCCATTATAAATTTAAATTAATAATATTTATTCATTATATCCCGTTCGTTGAATTTATAACGGGACAAGTATTTTTAACTCATTCTCCTTACTTTTTCAAAAAGTAACATAACAATAATAGTTACGACCCACAAGAAAGCAAACACTCTCAACACTCCTAGAAAACCACTTCCATTAACTTCTATTATAAAGAAATTAAAGACACTATGCAAGGCAATGGCTAAGAGGAGGCCGACGACGAGATATAATTTTCTCATAAATTTGCGCATATGAAATGAAATTCCTAAACCAATACCCAGAATTCCGCTGGAGACAGTATGCAAAAGCGTAGAACCAAGGAATCGAAGCTCTCCAGTTAGAAAGCTTACGGTTGTTGTGAGAGTGGTGAGCGGTTTAATCAAAAATAAGGCATTTTCAAGCGCGGCAAAGCCCAAAGCCGCTGTAATGAGGTAAATCGGCCAATCTAACGGCTCATCAATCTGATTAGTCTTGTAAAGGACCACTAAAACAGCCAGGTATTTCATTATTTCTTCCGCGCTGGCCCACAGCACAATCCGACTCACTGGCGAAACTATTTGAGCCTGAATAAATTTTTGAATTGGCAGAACAAAAATAACCGCTATTATTCCCATAATGAAGACTGCGGCCAGGAGCCCCTTTGGTTCAGGGTTTTTTTTGTCCTCTTTGAGCCAGAACCATAACCACAAAAGTGAAGGGATAATTCCCGCAACAAATGCCAATGCTAGAATTTTAGGGTCGCTAGTCATTGGGCCACTTAGTAACTATTAACAGATTCTCGCGGTTAGGCATCATTGACCATATTTCTTCTGTGATAAACGGCATAAAAGGGTGCAGAACCATGAGAAGGGAAGATAAGTGAGTATAGATGAGCGCTTTGGCAGAATCTGCATTTCTATTCTCAATTATTTTTTTCTTAGATCTTTCAATAATGACGTCGGCAAAAGTGTGCCAAAAATAATGATAAAGTTTTTCCGCAGCAATGTAAAATTTGTACTCGTCCATTTCTGCTGAAATGTCTTTAATCAGGGCACTTAACTCTTTGTCTGATTTTCCATCTTCTTCATCATAGGCCGGAATTTCTGGGATAACAACATCCCTCGTTTTCTCTAGGACAAAGCGCGCGGCGTTCCAAATTTTATTTGAAAACTTGCCATAGGCTTTCACTTTTTGAATATCGAATTTTGCATCTGCTCCGGGAGAAGTGCCCACGATCATAGACATTCGGAGGGCATCCGCGCCGTATTTTTCTATAATTTCAATAGGATCAATGCTATTGCCGAGCGACTTGCTGAATTTCTGTCCATTAGCATCTCTTAGAATTCCATGAAGATATACCGTCTCAAATGGAATTTCTCCGAGCAAATATTGAGACATTAAAATCATTCTGGCTACCCAAAAAAATAAAATCTCGTATCCGGGATTAATTACGTCTGTAGGGTGGAATTTTTTTAGATCAGGGGCATTGATCTCGGGCCATCCGAGCGTGGAGAAGGTCCAGAGTCCGGATGAAAACCAGGTATCCAGCGTGTCTTCGTCTTGGATCCAATCCTTGCCTTTCGGCGGCTCAATTCCACAATAAATTTCATTACCTTTATACCACACAGGAATTCTATGTCCATACCAGATTTGCCTGGAAATGCACCAGTCACGTAGATTTTGTATCCAGTTGAAATAAACTTTCTCGAAATGTTCCGGTAAAATTTTTATCTTTCCTTCTCGCACGGGGGAGAGCATCAATTCTTTGAGTGATTTGTTTTCACGAGAGAGGATTTGCTTGTTTACATCCACGAACCATTGAAGCATTATCTGCGGTTCAATAATTCCGCCCGTGCGCTCGGCGGTAGCGATTCGGTTTGTATAATTTTCGTCTACGGAGACAAGCAAACCTTTATTTTTTAATTTCTCCGCAATTTTTTCCCTGGCGTCAGTGATTTTCATTCCCGCGAATTCGCCTGCGATGGGAAGCAATTTTCCATATTTATCAATAATTTGCTCTCTGTCCAGCTTGTATTTTTCCGAAAGCTCAAAATCCACGAGCGAATGGTAAGGGGTAATGGTCATTACTCCGGTGCCAAACTCCATATCAATCATTTTGTCTTTAATGACGGTCGCTTCAATTTCCCCGTTGATCCATTCCACTCCAATTTTATCGCCGTGCTTCCATTTTTCGTATCTTTTATCGTCGGGATGCATTACCACGTATTTATCGCCGAATTTTGTTTCCGGCCGGGCTGTGCCTATATCAAAAGGACCATATCTAAAGGTATAAAATTTCCCCTTTTTTTCCTCATAAACAATTTCGTCATCTGAAATCACTGTCTGACCTTTCGGGTCCCAGTTCACGATTCGGGATCCTCGATAAATGAGTCCATCATCATGCATTGTTTTGAATGCAGTTTTAACGGCCAGATTGCGGGCCTCGTCCAAAGTAAAAGCCTCGCGGGACCAATCGAGCGATGCTCCCACACTCCGGAGCTGGCTCACTATCGTTTTTCGGCTGTTTGCCACAAATTCGTCAACTCTTTCCAGAAATTTTTCTCTTCCGATATCTTTTTTCTTTAAGCCTTCCTTTTCCAGTATTTTAGTAACTTTCGAATCGGTAGCTATCGCGGCGTGATCAGTGCCCGGAAGCCAGAGAGTGGATTTCCCCTGCATCCGATTGTAGCGAATCATTGTATCTTGCATTGAATCCTCGAGCACATGGCCGAGATGAAGCTCACCGGTGGCATTTGGCGGAGGGAGGACGACAGAAAATTTCTTTCCAAAGTTCGGGTTCTCTTTTGGGTTATCCACCCAAAGTGGATGCGCCTCGGGCGCAAAAAAACTGCTGTCTTCCCAGAGTTTGTAGATTCTTTCTTCAGTTTTTTTGGGATTATAGGGCAAAAGTAGCTTCTCTTCCATACACAAATAATATCACATCAAAGCCTTAAATTGCCAATTGCTTTAATACTACCCAATCTAGGAACTTTCCGTTTATTTTTTATATAATTCAAGTATCCGGCGATGCCAATCATCAACGAATTATCGCCCGAAAGTTCTTTGGTGGGGAACAGAAGTTTTATATTACGGCCGACAATTTTTTGCATTTCATTTCTTAAGTGTTGATTTGCCGCGACTCCGCCAGCGACAATTAAAGTTTTGATTTTATATTTTTCCATGGCTTTTTTTGTTTTAAAAACCAGGCATTCAATGGCAGCATTTTCAAACTCCAGAGCTATTTGCGCCCTTGTTTCACTGTCTATTTTTCCAATTTTTCTGGTTAAGTACAAAACGGCTGTTTTCAATCCGGAAAAAGAAAAATCAAAATTCTGGCTGTGGAGCATAGGTCTTGGTAGAGAAAGGGGGAAACTAATCTTTTCGGGGTCGCTGTCTCCGCGTGCTCGCGAAGCGCTGCCTCTCGGCCCGACGGCCTGCGAGACACCCCGCAAAGATTGTTTTTCTTCCTCTCTGGCTTTTTCTGCCAACTTTGAAACTTGCGGTCCGCCGGGATAGGGGAGGTTGAGCATCCTCGCTACTTTGTCAAACGCTTCACCGACCGCATCGTCCAGAGTTTCACCGATTATTTCATACCACATCCATTTTTTTGTCAATACGAGCTGCGTGTGTCCTCCGGAAACAAGGAGAGAAAGAATCGGGAACACAATTTTTGGAATTTTAAATTTACCGCGATCTTTTCCAAAAACTGATAATACATGACCTTCCATATGGTTGGCGGGTATCAAAGGCACGTCCCATTTTTTACCTAAACTTTGCGCGAAAGTAATACCTTCCCAAAGACACATTTCTAATCCAGGGCCATAAGTGACGGCGATAGCATCCACCGGTTTGTTTTTTTTGTCTAACTTGGCCTGTTTTAAACTTGCTTCAAGAATAATCGGTAAATTTTTCAAGTGCTCTCTTTTGGCGAGCTTAGGGTAAACCCCGCCATAAGGAATATGTATCTTTATTTGCGAGTTTGAATTGTTTGCCAATATTTTAAAAGAAGCATTTGTAATGCCCTCTTTTGCTTCCATTATACTTATGGCTGTATCGTCGCAACTTGTTTCAATACTGAGTATTTTCATAAATTTGTGGTCAGAAATATTTTCCTCGCTCTGGATTCGGCTCCCAGCAGAATCCAGCTCGTAAAATTTCACGACCCTGCCTCAACTGTTTTTTCTGTTGAAAAAACATGTTTCCGGCTCGCCCCAGTCATAAAAACCCAAAGTAGTTTGAATTTTTATGATCTGGTGCGCGATACAGGATTCGAACCTGTGGCCTACCCCACGTCAAGGGGTCGCTCTACCAACTGAGCTAACCGCGCTATTTATATTTAATCTATCAGAAATCAGTAATGATTTCCAGCTACTTACGTAGAAAAAATTTTTGTGTTAGGATTCAAGGTGAGTAGGGTAACCAACAAACAAAAGGAAATTCCATGACCTCTTCTGATGCGGTAAGACCTGATATTGTTCAGTCAATACAGGGACTTCTGGAAAAAACTTCACCTGGCGAAGGCATTCACTGGACAGTATTTACCAAACAGTTCGTTGAAGGAGGAGTTTGCCTCAACGACGAACTGGTGTCGGCAATGAATAGTATTCTATTGCCAAATGGGAATGTTTCAGGGATGAACCACAGTTACTGGGTGGGACCTCCGACTTAAAACCTGATCACACTGCACAGACAGCAGACCAATCAAAAGGTCTGCTTTTTTTATTACATCTTTGCCTTTATCTTTTCAAGCGCCAAGATGAAAGCGCCCATGCGGAGAGATGTGTTTGCTTCTTTAGCTTTTTCCATGCTTTTTTTTGTTGAGTCTTGAATCATTGACTTGAGTTTGTCAAAAACTTCTTTTTCACTCCAATGCTCATTCTTTAAATTTTGGTCCCATTCGAAATAGGACACAGTGACGCCACCGGAATTCGCTAATATGTCCGGTATTACAGGAATACTTTTTTTAAATAAAATTTCGTCCGCCTCAGGCGTTATCGGTCCGTTAGCCAGTTCTAAAATAGTTTTGGCTTTGATCTTGCGTGCGTTCCCTTCTGTAATAACATTTTCAAAGGCGGCCGGAACCAGAAGATCGCAGGGGAGTTCCAGCAATTCTTCATTTGTAATATCTTCCGCTTCCGAAAAATCTTTCAAACCGCCGGTTTTTTTCTTATGAGCTTCAACTTTTTCTAAGTCAAGCCCGTCCTTTTTTACAATGCCGCTCTTTGAATCAGAAACAGCAATTATTATATGGCTGTTTTGACTGAATATACGTGCCGCATTTGCGCCCACATTGCCGAAGCCCTGAATCGCCACTTTGCATTTTGCGGGAAGCTTGAGTTCGTCGCGAAGAGTGTCAAAAACATAAAATCCGCCCAAGCCGGTCGCTGGTCCACGCCCTTCTGACCCACCCCTATCTATCGGTTTTCCCGTAAATGTTGAGCGAGTTTTGTCTCCGGTAATTTTTTCAAATTCGTCAGCCATCCAGGCCATTATCTCCGGCGTTGTGTTCACGTCCGGTGCCGGCACATCTTTGTGCGGTCCTAGAATATCTGAGAGGCCTCGTACCCACCCGCGAGAAAGCCTTTCTAATTCTCCCTTCGATAAATCTTTTGGCTCAACCATGATTCCTCCTTTACCTCCGCCCATAGGGATTCCGGACACGGCACATTTGAGCACCATCCAGAAGCCGAGCGCCTTAATTTCATTTATTTCTGTGTCCCTATGGTACCTAATCCCGCCTTTGTAGGGTCCCAAAGTGTTATTATATTCCACTCTATATCCCTCAAAGATTTTCGTAGAACCGTTGTCCATTTTAACAGGGATTGAAATTCTTATGTCGCGATTGGGCGCTCGAAGTTGAGCTATAAAGTCATCGCCAAAATCCTTGATTTTAGCTGCCTTGTCCAATTGTTTCATGGCATTTTCAAAAGGGTTATTCATATATTGGCTATTCTACTAATTTTTCTAATGTTTCTAATTCTTCTTTGGAGTTTGGATGTATTGTTTCGATAATATTTTTAACCGGCACAGCTTCAACTTTCATGTTTTGGTCGTGAGCTATTTTTACAAGGTCGGTCAGATAATATTCAGCTTGAGCGTTTTCGTTTTTAATTTTATTAAGATTATTCCAAAGCCAATTAGCATCAAAGGCGTACAAAGAGAGATTCAGCTCTTTAATTTTTTTTTCTCTGACACTGGCATCTTTAAATTCGATAATTTTTTTAACCAGTCCGTCATCTCCTCGCACTATTCTGCCTAAATATATTAATCTTTTTCTCCATTTATCAAAGTCGGGAACAACAGCAGTCGCGAGCGTTATGGCTCCTCTTCTTTTTTGGTGCGTAGAAATAATACGCTCCAGCGTCTCGCAGGACGTGAGTGGCTGGTCCGCCGAAAGAACGAGCACTATTTCATGATCTTGATCAAACTCTCTTTGAGCTGACTTAACCGCATGCCCAGTGCCAAGCTGCTTCGTTTGTTCCGCATAAATATGTTCGCTGCCTAATGCTTCTTTAATCAGTTCGCTTTTATAGCCAACGACAATAATTGGTTTGATTTTTGGATCGAATTGTTTAATTGTGTCAAGGATGTGTCGGATAAAAGGCTTGTTTTTAAACATCGTGAGAGCTTTAGGAATATCCGATTTCATTCTCTTGCCTTTGCCCGCCGCCAGAATGATTATACTTATTTTTCCGCGAGCGCCGGCGTCTGGGGCTGATGTTTTATCTTTTTCAGTCATGTTTAAAGATTATACCCCGTAGTAGATTTTGGCAATGCTCCGACCTAGGTCGGAGCGCACTTTGTGCATTGCCAAAATTCACTACGGGGTTATACTCTAATTTTTTATTTCTTCACGTTTCTTAATCTCGATCAAAATTTTTGGTATCTTTTTAAAATCTTCTATCAGAACTTGACGCATAGAACCGTCATAAAGAGCCGCCGCCGGATGATAAAGAGGGAAGAAATATTTCGTGGCTATATCTTTAAAAGATTTTATCAATAATTTTCCATGGGCTTCTGATATTGTGAGAGACGGGAAAAAATTATTCATTGCGTGCCGGCCGAGGAAGATTATTAGCTTGGGTCTTATTATTTTAAGTTCAGAAAGAAGCCATTCTTGGCACTGTGATTTTTCTTCCGGCAGCGGATCGCGATTATTTGGTGGGCGGTACTTAACAATGTTGGTTATATAAATATTTTCTCTTGTAATATTAATCAATTCGAGCATTTCATCTAAGAATTTTCCGGCGGCTCCTACAAATGGCCTGCCCAGTTCATCTTCCTTCTTGCCTGGCGCTTCTCCGATGAATACAATATCTGCTTCGCTACTGCCGTCACCCGGCACCGCTTGAGTGGCGGTTTTTTTGAGCTCGCATTCACATTCTTCCGTCCACTTTTTATTCAAATCGGTCAGTTTTTCTTTTTTGTCCATACTAATTTGTAATCATTAGATAATTTATCATATTACCATGATGTAATGTATTAAATGTTCTTGACATACGGTTGCGGAAGTAGTACCATCTAAACAAATTGTCACCTTAACCCCATACCAAAAAACCAATTATGAGTTCGTTTAAAACAGAATGTCACTGGGCCAGCGTCAAAAACGGGAAATTCATTGAGATCTTCGCTTTGGTGAACTCCGCGGCATCACACTGCATGGTGCCCAGTAAAAAGCTCGAAAAGCTTGGAGTAGTTGTCGCGAGACGAATACAGGTCAAACTCGTAAACGCGCAAATCCAAGACTTTGATCTAGGGTACGTACGTCTCAGGACAACTGCTTGGGACAATAGCCGAGGATGCTTTGTGGAGACCGCCGTCGTCCAAGTCTCGGTGCTGTTCGGCCCCGATTCCGATGATTGCGCCGTTTTTGGCGCAAATGCATGCCAAGAGTGCTCAGTCTTGGTAGACAACATAGAGCACCGGCTCACGAAGGGACTTCCCAGAATGTAGGCTCTTCGAACCGCAATTTCATCAACGGCTCCTGGTATCCCCCGGAGCCGCCTTTTTTTATAATTACTCAAACCGCTTTATGTACGATTGTATTTGGAAGAACGGTCCTTGCCACTTTTTTGAATGCCTTGCACATAGTTTATGTGGTCACAAGTTACTAAATCCTACCGGGACCGTGAGTACATTATCGATCCTTACAGGATCAGTACACCTTTTCGAATCGTTCGAAATGTATTTCTCACTATTAACGAAAAACTTTGCGAT
>DATHJV010000009.1:0-7475 GCA_035489645.1 Minisyncoccota bacterium
AAAAGAAAGAAGTTGTGGGATTTTGTATAGCATTAAATTTAGATGGTTTTGGAGAAGTAGACGGGATGTATGTTTTACCGGAACTTCAAGGGAAGGGTTTAGGAAAAAAATTAATGCAAAAAGCTTTTGAGTGGCTTGGAACAGGGCAAGACATTATACTAAAAGTAGTTGCCTACAATTCTCATGCAATTGAATTTTATAAAAAAATGGGCTTTAAAGAAACTAGAAATAAAGTCGTTTTTACGGGGACACAACTTCCCAGTGGCATAGAAATTCCGAGAATTGAAATGATGAAGAAGGGAGTTAGCGAAACGGCCTAAATAATTATTTATTCGGAAAATATCCCTCAAAAACCATTCCCGCGAGCGGCTTTCGGTCGTTTGGCTTTTCGCCTGGGCGAATAGCTTCCGGCAAGTCTTCCACTTTTCCATGCTTGCCGATAGCGATCATCATTTCTACGCTGTATTCATCTGTGAGATTAAGTACTCCCTTTGCCCTTTCATAATCAAATCCGGACATTCCATGAGCGACGAGATTCATTGTTTGCGCCTGCAGAGCCAAACTCATCCATGCCGAGCCGGAATCAAAAGAGTGGGTAACGGATGGCTGGCCTTTGTCGCCGGTTTTTTTAGAAATAGTCACAACGAGTACGGCTGCATTGTTGCACCAAGATTTATTGAAGTCTCCAAGGAAAGAAAAAAGCTTATCGAACTCCTGCGTGCCGCGCATGCCATACACGAATCTCCAAGGCTGAATATTATAAGAAGAAGGCGCCCAATGCGCGGCTTCAAATAGAGTCATCAGTTCTTCCTTGGATATTGCGTCCCCTGACATCGCCCTGGGTGAATGTCTTTTTAGAAAAATATCATCTATCGGATATTCTGTTGCTCTACCATTTATCGTTTTTTTCATTCGTTATTTATCGCTAATCTCTGCCACTTCCACATAGTAAGCGCTATTTCCATACAAAGTGTAATCTCCCTCGGCAGTTTTTCCCGCGAACACATTTGCAAATGCGCCAATTTTTCCCTGTATGTCACTAATAGAATCTACTCCGATCAATTTACCGACTGGCGCAGTTGGTGCTGGGCCACCGTATTGAGCTAAGATAACTTTCTTTCCATCAATCGTAACACTACAGATACCATCGGAGGTGCATCCCGTATCAACTGCTGAAATGGTCCCAGAAAATGTCGCCGTATTTGATCCAGCTGCCATATCAGCTGACGCATTATTATCTACCGGCTGTGCCTCACTTTTTTTTTGCATCAAAACCACTGTTCCAACCGCGAGAACCACCAACGCAACTATACCGATAACATATTTACTTGTATTATTTTCGTTCATGTCCCAATTGTATCACATATGAAAATCAAAGCAACGTCTAATTTGATTTGTAATAAATTAAGTAGAGGGGTATACTCTGGCAATGTTTCAAAATTTTTTAATTAGAAAAATGCTGCGGACCCAGGGCGTCCCGCCGGCGCAGATTGAGATGTTTGTGGCTATGATCGAGAAAAATCCCGAGCTTTTTAAAACGATTGCGCAAGAGATACAGGAAAAAGTAAAAGGAGGAATGAGCCAAATGGATGCCGGAGTATCGGTGATGAAAAAACATGAAGAGGAGCTTCGGAAATTAACTTGAACGGGGCAGAGGTAGTAGACATTGACATCTCCTATGGTAAAATAAAATCATGACTAGAAATAACATTATAACCAGAGCACTGCTCGATGCACTCGGGGTCGCTGCCTATGTGGTGGCGTTTGCATTTTGCGTCGGTAATTTTGAAAAAATCTTCGGTCCGCAACAGGACGGATGGATCAACATCGCTCTGGTTCTTATTTTATTCATTGTTTCCGCCTGCGTGACGGGGTCGCTGGTGCTCCTCAAGCCTATTTTGCTTTATGTTGAAGGACAGAAAAAGGAAGCGGTACAGATGTTTGTTTATACCGTTCTTTTTCTTTTTCTGATAATTTTGGCATCTATAATCGTTTTTATTTTAATTAGTTCGTCAGTATAATTTTAACAGATCGCCCCCATATTTATTTCACCTCGCCGAGCATCGGGATATGCAGGCGCTTTCTTTTTGTCTCTCCTTTGAATATGTTGGCTGCCCGCTGCGAGCTTACACCCCGCTCTCCTTTGTGCGTTCCCTCGGTCATCGCCTGAAAGCTTGACCCCAGAAAGACAGCGTGTTTGCCAAATTTAGCTGACAGCGTATCCATCGAAATATATATTTTTTTAGTTGTCTCTACCGACAGGGATTTTCCGAATAGATCCATCTGCGTCATAATATTTTCCTGTAGTTTCATCAGGATTATTCCGGTTGCGCGGTATTGTGTCCGAGGGCGGTACACTTTTTCAAAAACTTTTTCCACCACGGCGATTATTTCTTGAGGCACGGACACCGCGGCCGAGAGCAACACTGCCATTCCATGATACCGGAAGTCCTGCGTCTTCAGGAAAAAATATATCAAAGGCGTTGCGAGTCCATGCCGGCGGGCCTTGATGCAGGCATTTTCTATATTTTTGGATAATTGGGAAAAGATATACGCCCTGTCCGTTCGGGGCGGAGTGAAAGTTTTCGTTTTGCTGATAGATTTATAAATATGCTTTGGTTCAAGATTAAGCTCGTATACCACTCTACCATGTAGTTCCTGCCATATCTCGAAGTACGGTTTGGAGACATGCGAGCGCACCCAAGATTCATCGCGCAGAGCAAAGTCCAGCGCAGTTCTCACCCCATATTTCGCGAGGAGCGCTGATGTCTGCGACCCGATGCCCCAGATTTTTTCCGTCGGCACTTTTGCCAGAAATTCAGGCGCTTTACGAAGGGGAATGAAAGTCAGGCCGTCCGGCTTGGCCCATTTGGAAGCGACTTTGGAGAGCACTTTTGTCGCCGAGAGCCCGACCGAGAAAGTCATCCCGAGCTCGCTATTGAGCTCGCGCTTTATCCTCTCCGCCATCATCTCGTAAGACATATGGAGGGGTCTGCGGAGCCCCGTCAGGTCCGCGAAACATTCATCTATGCTGTATTCCTCGACATCGCTCGTGTATCTGCGCACAATGTTGTACATGCGCTCGGAATATAGGGAATATGTCTCGTAGTCAGAAGGCAAAATAATTACATCCGGGCAGATTTTCTTGATCTCAAACAGCCGCATCCCCCGCGTTACGCCCATTCTCTTTGCTTCGTATGTCATAGACGAAGCGATGCCCCGCTCTTGGCCTGTCACTACCGGTTTGCCGCGCAGAGCCGGATTTTTAGCGACCTCGCAGGACGCAAAAAAACAATCTCCATCAATATGCAGGATCGCTCTAGGGTATGACCGGTATGAATGCAAAGAAAATCCTGTAACATTTGACATTTTAATATTTACGGACTACCGCCTTGACCACCGCGGAGATTTTAAGTTCCTCCTTTGGATATATCGGCTGGTATTTTTTATTAGCCGGGGAGAGGAATATCTTGCCCCCTTCTTTTCTGAAAAATTTTATTGTCCATTCGCCGTCCACTTCCGCGATCACGATATCTCCATTTTTGTGCGGGGCTCCGCGTTCGACGATGACCATATCGCCGTCGTTGATACCCGCTTCTATCATCGAGTCTCCCTTGACCCGCAGAATATAGGTGGATTCTTTTTTCTCAATCAGATAATCATCGAAGCTCATCGTGTCCGAGAGTTCTTCTTCCGCGGCGGAAGGGAAGCCGGCTTCCACGAGGCCGAGCATTTTGATTTGTCCGCCAAATTGACCAATGCCCTTCGGGATGAGTTTCCCGCCTTCGTCTTTAGCGACGACGCCGAGCGCGATGAGTTTGTCTAGAGCATAAGAAACAGCGCTCTTGGTTTTATACCCTGTGAGCTTCATTATCTCGCTATACGACGGCATTCGGCGGTGTTTCTGATAAAAAGAAATGATTTTTTCTCTAACTCCTTTCATCGAGCCATTATATTAGAACGATTGTTCTAAAGTCAAGGGAAAAAGTCTGGCGGGGTTTTTCGTTAAAAAAGTGCTACAATGTATCTGTTAAAGTATAATTAAATTAGGTCGTGCTTTGCTTAATTAGTAATAATATAAAAATGATATATTTATGACAAAAACTATGGCATTTTTTTTGATTATCCTTGCTCTTATTGTGGGTGGTGGCATTAGCTATTTCGCTAGTACTCAAATGTCTCCGGAAGCGTCGACACCGATGACGCCCACTGTAGCGACCGTGACGGGCGTAAGCGCGAAGAGCGTTGCTCTGCACAGTGCAATGCGTAAACTTTGGGAAGAGCACATCGTTTGGACGCGGTTGGCGATTTTAGCAATCGTGGATAATGTACCGGGCAAGGATGAGGCCATAACGAGGTTGCTGAAAAATTACTATGACATGTCCGCCGCGCTCACTCCATACTATGGCGCCCAGGCGGCAGATGCATTCGGACTTTTGATGAAAGATCATCTGACTATCGCTGCCGAATTGGTCACCGCGGCGAAGGCCAAAGATGCTGCGAAATCAGCCAATGCGGAGAAGAGATGGTATGCGAACGCAGACGCGCTTGCGACATTTCTTAGCACAGCGAATCCGACCAGCTGGCCGAAGGACGCCATGACCGCTATGCTCAAGGATCATTTGGTGCTGACCAAGCAGGAAGCAGTTGACAGAATAACTAAAAATTACAAAGATGACGTTGCAAATTTCGACAATATTCACGGACAGGCTCTGATGATGGCCGATGGCTTGTCAGACGGCATCGTGAAGCAGTTTCCGGAGAAATTCTAGAATGACAGAATTATGACAGAATTGGGAGCCGCCCCAAAGTCACCTTTGGGGCGGCTTTTCTGTCAGGATCATTGAGCTCAAGCTGACGAAAGGAGATAAAAAGTGCTAAAATACTCGTATGAAAAAAGTAAAGAAAGTGAGAAAAGTTCTGCTTATTCTCCTGTGCATATTTTTGATTTTTTTTGTTTGGCAGGCGACAAGGATACCACCTCTCCAAGGGGATTGGCAGGAACAGCTCGCTATACCTTCGACTGCGGAGTTTAACGGAGATTTAGTCACCGTAAAAAATGTCCGCAACTTCCGTTATTTTCCGACCGAGCAAGACATGCACGCGGATTATTACGACAAGACTTATGATTTGAGGGAGATTAAAAAGGTCTGGTATGTGACCGAACCATTTAATGAAAATACTTCCGCCGCCCATACATTCGTCTCCTTCGAATTCAACAACGGTGATTTTCTTGCTATCAGCATTGAAGCTCGCAAAACAAAGGATCAGGTCTACAGCACCTGGAAGGGAATGCTCCGGACGTATCCGCTTATTTATATAGCAGCCGACGAGAGAGACCTGATACTTTTGCGCGCTAATGTGCGCAAAGATAAGGTATATGTCTATCCGGTAAAATTAGGAAAGCCGGAGAATGCTCGATTGTTGTTGGTTGGTATGTTAAATAAAATGAATGACCTGCAGGTTCATCCCGAGTGGTACAATACTTTATTTTCCAATTGCACTTCGGCGATAGCTAAGCATGTAAATAATATCAGTCCGGGACGTATTTCTCTATTCTCTTGGCAGTTATGGCTGACGGCTTCAGCGGACGAGCTTGCTCTGAAACACGGTCTTTTAGACACCGACCTTTCTATTGAAGAAGCCAGGAAAAAATATTCCATCAATGAAGCTTCCCTGCGGGTAGGCGATGCGCCGAATTATTCTGCAGAAATTAGAAAATTTAAGTAGAATAATTTTAGAACCTCGGCCGTGCTTGGAGGGTGGGGAGGCTTGAGTTTAAGGACGAAACCAATTAGAATAAAGCTCAATGGATGAGATAGAGAATTTAAAGAATGAAATAGAGGCCCTCAAAAAGAGGAATGCCAGAGTTGATGCAGATAAAGCTTGGGAAACAAGTGGAGCTCGCAAAGTCTTGATTGCGGTTCTGACTTATATAGTCATCGTTCTCTTTTTTTATTTTGCCGATTTGCCGAGCCCTTTACTGAACGCGATCGTGCCAACTCTTGGTTTTCTTCTTTCCACTTTCTCAATTTCATTTTTCAAAAAACTTTGGGTTAAGCGAGGGTAGTCAAAATGTTTTCATGAAGAACTTACCAATAAATCTGGACACTTTTCCTTTCTATGTAAGAGAAAAAGTTGATGGCAAAGTCGTCCGGAATCGCTGCGGTCGGGACTTCCTTTTTTACTCGCTGGCATTTTATTTTCCGGATAAATTCGGAAAGGACAAATTGACCGCTTACGACTTGGAACACAAGGGCTATTTTGGAATATCTGTGCCAGCCTATCTGGCCTGGACGCAAATCCAGTTCGCAAGAGTGTCAAGATATTTTCAAAGGCTGGAATTGCAACTTTTTATCAATGACCGCAGGGTAGAGTCTTTTCTTGATTTTGTGCGAGCGATTCTTATGAGCCGAAAGTCTTTCGAAGAGGCGATTATGGATATTGAAAAAATAGTTGATAAAAATGAAGTGGCTGGAGTAGATATTTCTATCGGTTATGGCGGTCTGCTCGACCATGTCCTATTTGTCTACGGCTACGATGCTGACAATTTTTATGTTTTTGACACGATCAAGGCTCCCATACAATATGAAAATGTCTCCGGAGAAAATTCACGAGCGCTCAAACTATCCAAGAATGAAATTAAAAAAAGATGGACCAAATTCGGCCGCGTTTGGAATGTGGGCAAAGAGGGAAGATGAGTTGAATTATGTACTAATAAATTTACTGGCGCGCATTGACATATAGTCAGCAATATGTTATGTTGTTGCAATGTAAGTTCTTCAAAAAAGACAGCGATAGGCTGCATCCTTCAGGGCTAATATGGGTCTTGAAGGATGCAGCCAATCAACCGAGCTGTAAAAAAACCCAAAAATTATATGGAAAAAAACAAGATAACAGACGAACAGCGCATAAATCTCTGTCTGTACGGGCAAGGAGCAAAAACCTGCAGTTTCCTTGGCCTCGCATCCCTCGGCTTTATATGCACCAAAAATAGCCCATATGAAGCGGAGATAATACTTCGCCGTGAGGAAAAATCAATGTTGGCGATGGGCAATAATTGCGCTGGACCGCCGACATTTGCACCCGTAACAAAGGTTACGGCATCAGAAGAAAAATGATTCATGTGTTGACCCGCCCGAACGGGAAGCCCACCAGCTTCAGTTCGCTGGCGGGTTTCTTTTTTTAAGCTCAACTCTTAGGTCTCGGACAATATTAAACCAACAGCGCGACTATCATATGGATCACTTTTAATAATTAACCAAAATGTTATACTCCCAAAATGCCATTACCCACCAGATATGAAAACCATATTATATAAATTTAAGGACAATCTTCTCAAAATATTTCGCGGGAGGAATCTTCTTTTTCATCTGCTCGCGATTGTTTTGACATATGTTCTGGTCATCTCCGGCTTCGACTGGAAGTATTTTGTATTTTTTAACGGTTCGGCCCTCCAGAGTTTCCTTTTCTCG
>DATHJV010000010.1:0-2458 GCA_035489645.1 Minisyncoccota bacterium
TTTTCACGAGGATTTCGTGAACCGCTAGAAATTCTAAAGAAATATGGGGAACTGCATGTAGTTGAAGGCGATGTTACAAAAAAAGAAGATCTAAAAAAACTTTTCAATAAATATAAAATCGATGCGCTGATGCATCTTGCCGCTTTGTGCTCCGTGGATGAATCAATGAAAAAGCCGGAACTTTATTTAAAGAATAACTCCTTTGGTACCTTGAAACTTTTAGAAGCAATGCAGGACAGCCGAGTAGAGAAATTAATTTTTTCTTCTACATGCGCAGTTTATGGAAACGCAAAATATCTGCCGATTGACGAAGCACATCCGACCAAGCCAGAAAATACTTATGGCGAATCAAAATTAATTGCGGAAAGAGAAATAGAAAAATTTGGGAATTTGCATGGACTTAAATATGTGATACTGCGATATTTTAATGTTTGTGGAGCGGATAGCGATGGCGTTATAGGGGATAGCAAAAAACCCTCGGAGCTTCTCGTGCAAAATGCGGTTCGCGGAGCTCTTCATATTGAAGATTTCAAGATTACCTATCAAAAGGCAGATACTAAAGATGGAACGCCTATACGAGACTATATTGATGTGGAAGACCTGGTGGAAGCTCACATGGAGGCTCTTTCATATCTAAACGATGACAAACCATCCGAAATTATAAATCTTGGCAATGGCATCGGGTGGTCTGTAAAAGAAATAATAAGCGCCGTGAAAAAAGAGCTAGGAGTGGACTTTAAAGTCAGTAAGGGTAGCGAGCGTAAGGGGGAATATGGCCAAGTCTATGCGGATATTACAAAAGCAAAATTATCGCTCCATTTTAATCCCCAAAAAACTTTGGCAGATAGTGTAAAAAGTTTAGCAAAATGGTACAATAGAAAACCAAATGGATACAAAAGATAAAAGAAATAAAAAAAGAGCATTAGTATGCGGTGCGGGAGGTTTTATCGGTAGCCATTTAGTTAAGAGATTAAAAAAGGAAGGGTACTGGGTTCGCGGAGTTGATCTCAAGAATCCGGATTTTAGCCCAACCGCTGCCGATGAATTCGTTATTGGCGATTTAAGGGACCAAGCAGTTTGTCGAGCTGTATTAGATCAATCTTTTGACGAAGTATACCAATTAGCGGCGGATATGGGCGGAGCAGGCTACATTTTTACCGGTGAACACGATGCTGATGTGCTGCATAACTCCGCAACGATTAATCTAAATATCATTGATCTTACCCGCAAACAAAAAGTCGGCAAAATATTTTATTCATCATCGGCCTGCATGTATCCGGCTTATAATCAGGAAGATCCGGATAATCCAAAGTGCTCGGAAGAATCTGCCTATCCGGCAGCGCCGGATTCCGAGTATGGCTGGGAAAAGCTTTTTAGCGAACGTCTTTATCTGAGTTATTTTCGCAATTATGGCATGCAGGTGCGAATAGCCAGATTCCACAATATTTTTGGACCGGAAGGAACATGGCAGGGCGGCAGGGAAAAAGCTCCTGCGGCTATTTGCCGAAAAGTTGCACAGGCACCCGAGGGGGAAGAAATAGAAATCTGGGGCGATGGAAAACAGACGCGTTCGTTCCTTTATATTGATGAGTGCGTTGAAGGAGTAAAACGTCTGATGGAGTCGGATTTTATCGGACCGGTGAATATTGGCTCGGATGAAATGGTGACTATCAATCAGCTAGCCGAGATGACTATGAATATTGCCAACAAAAAACTTTCAATAAAACATATTAAGGGTCCGCTTGGCGTCCGCGGCAGAAATTCAGATAATACACTCATTAAACAAAAATTGCATTGGGCGCCGAGTGCTTTGCTTGCCGAGGGAATAAAAAAGACTTATGCATGGATTGAAAAGCAGGTTGCAGGGAAAAGTGTAAAACATGGAAAACAATAAAATAGAAAACCCCGAAGAAGCATATGAGAAAAAGAAACGAGCGTTTTTTACAAACTTCGCGCTCAAACATTTAAGCGTGTTTAGATTGCATAAAGAATTCGGTCTGCTTCCGAAAACGGAAGGCTGGGCCAACGTCAGCAGACATTGTTTGGTAGAGGCTGTTGCCATGGATGTAATGGCAAAAGAATTTGAATTGTCGGATGAAGATAAAAATAATTTAATCCACGCGGCACTTTTGCATGATTTCTATAAACGGAAAGAAATAGAACTTTTTAAAGAAAAGGGGGATTCAGTTGAGAATGTTATCAAAGCTGAAAAGGAAAGTGAAGAAGCACTTATAGGACGAGATATCAGTCCTAGAGTTGTGGTCTTAACGAGTTCAATTGGTGTTGCTGCGATTGACAAAATGAAACGACCAGATACGACATTAGAAGAAAAAATGATGTTCTATATTGACAATATTACAGAAAATGACAATATCGTAAATTTAAAAGACAAAATAAACGCTTTGCCTGCTCGCTATCCTGAAATTGCCCAAACAGGCATATACGCCACTTTGCTAGA
>DATHJV010000011.1:0-5747 GCA_035489645.1 Minisyncoccota bacterium
GCGTCAACTGTGTGAGAACCTATAAAGCCGGCTCCTCCGGTAACCAGTATTTTTTTGCCTTTAATATTCATATCGTCTTTTTAATAAACATACTTTTAATTAAAAAATAAAACGTGAAAAAGAAGATCGTGTATGTTGCGACACCCGTTCCCAAGAGCGCAAAAATATTCAGTGCGTCGTGTAAAAAGTGTAGCACAAAAAACATTATTATTGAAGATAATAATGAGATAATAAAAACGTTTAATATTTTTTTATTGATTGGACGAATAGGTGTTTTTTTTAAAGTTAAATAGAGAAGTCCACCTAAAATAAAAAACTGAGTGAGGAGTGTGCTGATAGCCGCTCCATATAGACTAAAAACTGGAACAGTAAAAAAGTTCAGCGTGATATTTATTATCATGCCAGCAGTGAACATTGTAAATACTTTCCTTTGTAGATTATATACGACTAAAAGTTGCCTAAGAGGATTGTAGAGATATATTAAAAATGTAATGCCAATGAGAATTTTCAGAGCCAGTACGGCCGGATTATATTGAACCGGATACAAAAAAGCGATGAGAGAATCTGCGAGCGCATAACCGCCAAAAAGAGTTGGCAGACCTAAAAATAACATAATTTGTATTTGTATATGAAGTAGCTGTTCTAACTTTTCTTTTGATTTATTGAAAGCTTCTGATAACGCAGGGAAAAAACTTTGCGAAATGAACGACATTGGTAATAATGAAAAACTAACTATACGATAAGCCGCGCTATACCATCCATTTTCTTTAAATTGTCCGAAAAATCCGAGCATGATGGAATCAATATTATTATAAATGGCAAATGATACTGCTCCGACTAGCGCTAGTGGATAAGAGATGTGCAGAAACTTTTTCCATACTACAGTATTAAATATAAAATGAATCGGACCTACATATTTATTAAAATAAATAAATGTAGGCACAAATGCGATAAAAGCTCCTATACAATAAGCTAGGGCAAGACTGGTCACCGTAGGCAATAAATATAATAGAAGAAACCCAAAACCCGCAATGGCTAAATTCTGCAATAGATTAGGAAAAAACTCTAATTGCATTTTTTGTCGTGCTCTAAAAACCGCATAAAAAAATGTCTGAAGGTTGGAAAAAAACATGTAACCGGCCATAATTAAAATTGGTAGTTGCACACTTTCTGTTTTTGTTAAAATAAAAAAGGAGGCGAAAAAAAGTAGGAAACCCGCGATTAGTGAGACAATCACCTGGAGAGAAAATAATGCGGCGATATCCGTTTCATTATCATGATCTTTTGCAAATTCTCGAGTTATGGCTTCAGAGAGACCGAAATCAAAAAAAATGCCGAAGAAAGCTACAAATGAGGAAACAAAGGCGAATTGTCCGAAACCAATATCACCTAAAACCCGAGCCGCGAAAATTAAGAGCGCAAATTTAAGTAAGTTAATTGATATTTCTGTCAGTCCCAACCAAAAAGTATTTTTGGCAATAGTCTGCTTTATGCCTGTATTCCTCAAAAATATCTCGCGGAACATTGAAAAACTAAAATTTTTTATAAAATTCTTCATAAATTCTAGGAGAAGTTTTTTGGTAAACAAACAACATTGGTTCTAATTTTTAGGTCACGAAGATTTATTTCCCTCCTAAGATTCTGAAGATTGTAAAAATAATACTTGTCTGACAGTATTTTCTTAAAATCTTCAGCAGTTTGGTTTCGTAGAGATATATTGGAAGGGACAATTTCAAATAAAATTATTGGTAATGACTTGCTAGATAAAAACTTGGCCATGCCCCTAAAAACATCTAGCTCAAAACCTTCCACATCCATTTTCACTAATTTTATTTTACCAATTAGATTGTTGTTTATTGCAAAACTATCAAATGTAATAACATTAACGGGTTGTTTATTAAGAATAATTTGTATATTGGCAAATTCAGTTGACAATGTATGGCCTGCAATTTGCGGCGGTTTAGTAACATTAATTTCTGTTTTACCGATGTAATCAGCTAACGCTTCATGTTGAACTTTTATGTTGTAGCCCGGGTTAAGCCTTGAAAAATTTTCGAGTGTTTTATACAGATAGTTTACTGGTTCGAAACAATAGACTGTTCCCTTTCTCTTTACGCATAATAGTGCGTAGGCTGCGGTTATACCTAAATTTGCTCCGATATCAACGACGATATCTCCTTCTTTAAGAACTTGGCGATAATATTCCAGTATCTCTCGCTCATAATTTTGCATAAAAATATCGCTCAAAATTCCTATTTCTTTAAGTTCTTCCGTATTATTCCCTAATTCTGAAAATATTGGAAGTTTTAAGTCGCCATAATAAATTGAGGATTTGCTGATTAAGGATTTCATAAAATTTTTCCAAACGAAATACTTTTTAATTTTTAAATAGCATATTTTCAAAAAAAGTTTAGGGTCATGACAAAGAAATAAAAACATTTCTTTATAAATACGTATTCTGTTTATTATCTTGCTTATAATTTTCATTTTATTTTTGAAAAAGATTCAATGAGCATTTAATGATATTGATTTATAAAATTCTTCATACTTTTTTGCCATACTGCTCCAGGTATTCGTAGCCCTGAAAGCGCTTTCGCCCATTTTTTGCCTCGCCTCATTTGAAGAATGTAAAAATGTTTTTATAGCTTTCGAGAGAGATTCTGGATTTTCAGGCTCTACAACAAGACCCATTTTATATTTCCTGACCAGAGGACCCATTTCGGAAACATCGGAGACAATTGCCGGCACTTTGCATACTGCCGCTTCCTTTAGTAATGGTCCACTACCACCTCTATAAAGGGAAATATAAGGAAGAATAAGCGCGTCGCTTGCAAAAAAATAATTATATACGTCCGAGTCAGGGATATAATCAAATTTCGTTATAACTTTGTCCATAATTTTAAAATTATCAATCATTTTTAAAATATCATTTTCATTATAATCAAAAAGTGAGCCGGCGAATAGGAGCTTAAAGTTTTCATTTTTCAAAAGCGACACCGCCTCGAAGAGATATTCTATCCCCTTGTCTTTGCGAATCATTCCAAAAAAAAGAAGGAGCGGACCACTGTAGGATATGCCTATTTTGGACCTAGCAGTGGTTCTGTTTAAATGTTTTTCTGGCATTTTTGCCCCATCATATATAATTGCAATTGGAAAATTTTCTTTTAAATTAAACTGTCTTTGTAATTCTTTTTTATGAAATTCTCCCAATGTCACGATTCCTTGTATTTGTTTCCAAAAAAGTGGCCGCAAAAACCTTTTTTGAAATTCCTTATATATTTTTATAAAAAAAGATCCATTATAATCTTTGAAAGAAAAATTAGGAGCATTGATGAGCAGACAAATTTTTAATCCATAACCATATAATCTTATTAAAAGAGAGACAATACTATATTCAGTATCGAAAATCTGGACCACATCAAATTGTTTTCCTCTGGCAAATTTTAATCCATACCTTAAAATAAAAAAAGAATTGCGGAGATATCCAAAAATATAATATAAAGGATTTTTGGTTTTTATCTGGTCAAATTTAGCAAAATTGTATTTGCCCTCTTGCCATTCTATAATTTCAAAAAGCGGTTTTTCAATAATGAATTTTTTGGGATAAACCTTATTTGTAATAAGAATCACGAAATGACCCAGCCTTGCAAGTTCCTGACAAGCATTAACGGTATACACGCCAAAGTGCCCTCTTTTATCAGCCCCAGGTTGTATAATAAGAATTTTCATATAAATTTCCTCCGGGTGAAAGATAATGAGTATGCTTCTTTAACTTCGTATAATCGAGTACTCGCCAGCAATCAATGATGGTTCCTTCGTTTTCTAGCGCATGGAGAGTGGAGATTTCAACATAATCTTTTTCCGGTGTCGCCAGCACCCAGCATTTTGAGCGGTTTAGGCATTCCTTGATGGTCGGAGCATAATCGATTCTATCCGAAAAAAATTTTCGTGCGTTATCTTGCGCCAAATGATCATAGACGCTGATTTTTATTCCGGCATTCCGCTCTAAAATATTGCAGATGAGTTTAACGGCCGGCGACTCATCGATCACTCCGGTTTTAGGTTTGTAGGAAAGACCGAGTACAGAAATGGAATCATGATTGTGCGACTTGAGAACTTCCAAAATCCGCACGGTCAGATTTTCTGTTTGAAAATGATGCACTTTGTCCGTGGCCTCCGCCATGATGGCACGCAGGCCCAAGCGTTTGGCAAAAGCTTGAAAGGCGCGGTTATCACGGGGAAAGCACGGCCCCCCAAAGGTAAGACCAGCTTTCAGATAATGCGGAGAAATTCTTTTATCGGCTCCAAGGGCGCGCGTTATATCATCCACATTGGCACCGGGAATCCGCTCGCAGATATTGCCGAGCATGTTTGCGTAACTTATTTTCATCGTCACATAAGAATTAAGCGCTATTTTCATGATCTCGGCGCTGACGATGGACATGCGGGCTATATAAGGCTTATTGTTGCAAAGTTTTTTATAAATTTTCTCTAATACGTCGCCGGCTTTGACATTGCCCTCTCCGATCAATACAAGATCTGGATTCAATATCCCGTTGATCACATCTCCAAGAGCGATAAATTCAGGCTTGTAGCAGACAGAAAATCTCTCATTCAATTTCTTGCTGGAGAGTTTTTCAATCAACGGAATAAGCGATCTCTCGGTTGTTTGCGGAGAAACAGTAGAATTTATAACAAACAAATGATGTCCTTTTTTTTCTTTTATCGCTGGAGCAAGCTTGGTGAGAACATCTTTTAAAAATTTATCTGCAAAATTCCCATCTTTTTTCGATGGAGTCGGAACAATAATGAAAGTAATATCTGTCTTTTCAATTATCTCTTCCGGTTTCATCGTCGCGCTGATATTTTTCCGGAATCGTCCGATGAGTTCATCCAATCCGGGTTCAGCGACCGGAGCTTTCCCCCCGTTTAAAAGTAATGTCACTTTTTCATTGGCATCGTATCCTAAAACTTTAAAACCACGAGAGGCCAGACATGCGGCAATGCAGGCGCCGAGTTTGCCAAGGCCGACGACGGAAATTACTTGAGTTCCAATAGTTTTATTCATAAAACAAAATGCACAAAATTTTTGTGCATATGGAGTATACAGGTTTTTTGGCCAAAAAACAAACAAAAATGACTCCAATTTATTTCCTGAACACCGGTATGGGAACCATTTTGTGCTTATTGGAAGAATTGAACTTATTGTAAATCTCAATAACTTTTTTTTGTCGGTCGGTTATATTTGCGGCTGATCGACTGCCAAGGAGAAAATCCATCGCCCATTCTAGTTCGCCGTAACTTGCGCCGATCTGATCTTCATCCGAACGATCATCCGTCCATAATCCGTCAGTCGGACGCGCGGAAATTATTTCCGGAGCAATGCCTAGCTTTTTCGCCAATTCCCTAACTTCCGACTTTGTCAAATCCGCAATAGGTGAAATATCGACTCCGCCATCCCCGTATTTTGTAAAAAATCCGACTCCGAAATCTTCAACTTTGTTTCCAGTGCCTACAACCAACCCGCTCGAAGAGCCGGCGATTTGATATAAGACGACCATTCGCAATCTGGATTTTGAATTTGCGAGCGCGAGCGGGATCTGATAACGCGGCTCAAACAGTGATTTGAAATCCAAATAGGTCTTTGTTAAATCTTTCTCAATGAATTCAACATTTTTATACTTAGACATAAGCCATTTTGCATGATTTTTTGCCCTCTTTAGCTGGTCGCTTTTTTGCTCTATTGG
>DATHJV010000012.1:0-2487 GCA_035489645.1 Minisyncoccota bacterium
TCGAACCGGAAAAGGATCAAGGGCGACTGCGAATGCGCCTCGATGGCGTACTGCAAGATATAATTTTCTTTGGGTCCGATATATACCGTTTGCTTAACTCGCGTATCAAACTTCTCTCCGGCATGAAACTAACTTCCAAAATCGCGCAAGACGGACGCTTTAACATTATGGAAGGGCTGGATGAAGTAAGCATCCGCAGCTCGCTGATTCCAGGAAGTTACGGCGAATCAATTGTGATGCGTATACTGGACCCGAAATCAATCCAGGTGCCCATTGAAGAGCTGGGAATTGAATCCTATCTTTTTGAAATCATTACAAATGAAATAAAAAAACCAAACGGCCTTATTTTAGTCACCGGCCCGACCGGGTCCGGAAAAACGACGACCCTTTACGCATTTTTGGGGAAAATATATTCAACTGAAATAAAGATTATTACCATTGAAGACCCCGTCGAATATCATTTAAGCGGAATTACCCAAACGCAAATCAGCGTGAAAAAAGGATACACCTTCCCGGAAGGATTGCGCAGCGCTCTGCGCCAAGATCCGGATGTAATAATGGTTGGCGAAATCCGTGACGGAGATACAGCGGAAATTTCAGTCCAGTCGGCTCTGACCGGTCACCTCGTCTTCTCGACCTTGCACACCAACAATGCGGCCGGCGTAATACCGCGCCTGATTGACCTCGGAGTAAATCCGAAAATTCTGGTTTCTGCCCTATCTCTTTCTATCGCTCAGCGTCTCGTCCGCAAGCTCTGCAAATTCTGCAAAAAAGAAATCGATCCCACTCCCGAGGAAATAAAATCTATAAAATTGGTAATGGACAGCATCAAGGCGGAAGGTAAAGACCTTTCTAGTTATAAAATTAATCCGGACGCCCCTTTTAAGCTTTTTACTCCCCTCGGCTGTGATAAATGCAACGCCACCGGCTACCGAGGTCGAATCGGTATTTTTGAAGCTATTAAGACAGATGAAACGATAGAGAAAATAATACCAGAAAATCCTAGCGAGCACGACATTAAAAAAGTGGCACGCGGTCAGGGAATACTTTCAATGCGTCAAGACGGAATCGTAAAAGTCTTAAATGGCATTACCTCACTAAAAGAAGTGGAGAGCGTTGTTGTCTTGAGTGAGGAATAAAAAAGGAATAAAAATTAAAAAGGCCAGCGAACTTGTTGTCGCCGGCCTTTCCTTTTCTTCCTCTTCCTTTTTTTCTTTTTTGGAGGAGGACACCCGAAAACTTCGCTCTCAGGAGGCGGTTTTCTCTCTGAGACATCAGACACATCAGAGTCGCACATAATTTTCCTTTGATCAAATTTTTTACAATTTCATGGTACCAATTTTCCCTTTTATTGTTAATTTTTTTAACATTCATGTCGTGATTTAGATTTTTTGTAAAATCTGTTAAATAACTAATAGTAATTTTTAGACAGATACGCACGCCCAGAATCTCCGAAAAGCATGACGACGACATCATTTTTTTTAAGATTATCCAGATAATTCTGCACTGCATAGGCTACGGCTCCGCTCCCGGTGCCGATAAGGAAGCCATATGTTGAAGCCATTGTTTTTAGCATTCCTAAGCCGTGCCTATCTGAAACCGGGAAAAATTCATCAATCACAGACTCGTCGAGACAGTGAGTTTTAAAATCAATTCCTATGCCCTCCATCTTATAGGGCTGTGGATGTCCGTTTGTAGAGTGAAATGAAGTATCAATATCAACGGCTATAATTTTAATTTTTGGGTTTTGTTCTTTTAAAAATTTTCCTGCGCCGCTTATCGTACCGCCGGTACCCGCGGCCGCAAAATAATGAGTAATTTTTCCCTTAGTTTGACGCCAAATTTCCGGTCCTAGAGTCGAGTAGTGAGCTTTGGGATTAGAGAGATTAAAGTATTGGTTCGGCATAAATGAATTCGGTATCTTTTTAGCTAGTTTAATTGCCTGGTTGTGATAACTCTTTGGGTCTAAAATGGAACTGGTGGCGGGACAGATTTTGACCTTTGCGCCATATGCTTTAATTGTCTTTACTTTTTCTTCGCTTATCTTGGAGGAAACAGTAATAATAACTTTAAATCCTTTTATCGCTCCAATCATTGCGCAGGCAATTCCCTGATTCCCGGAGGAAGCCTCAACGATTGTCCCGCCGGGCGGCAGGAGACCTTTTTTTTCAGCTTCTTCAATCATGAAAAGCGCGGATCGATCTTTAATGCTTCCGCCGGGATTTAAATATTCGAGTTTGGCAAAAACTTTGGCTTCGGTATTAAAAGGCACCCGCACAAGTGGAGTATTACCAATCGCATCAAGTAAACTAAGCGACGCCTTTCTCATGCATTAAGTTTATCAACTAAGCTTATCTAAGTTAATTATTTTAACATTCACCTTACAATTGAGACTTTTTGTAAAATCTGTTAGAATAAGCGAAAATCGATGAGCAGAGCGAATATGATTTTCCTTACCCTGTTAAATGTCCTTTGGACAAATTTTGC
>DATHJV010000013.1:0-13013 GCA_035489645.1 Minisyncoccota bacterium
CCATATCGCTCTCCACGAAGCTTATCGCCTCAGTTCTCCTCCACTCCGGAGTGATAACTTTTTTATTTGCAAGATATTCAAGCAGCTGTTTTTTATAATTTTTTAATCTAAAAAAGTAATTTTCCTCTTCGACGACCTCCGGTACTAGTTTGGGATGAAGCGAGCAAACGCCATCCATCAGGTCCCTCTCTGTTAGAAATTTTTCACAGCCAACGCAATAGAGCCCTCTGTATATCTTTTTATAAATATCGCCTTTTTTATCACATAGGCGCCAGAATTCCTGAGCCGCCTCAATATGCCCCATGCTCGTAGTCCGGATAAAATTATTATAAGAGAGATTTAAAATGTCTTTGAGCTCTATAAATTTTTTTGCATAGTGGTCAACGTATTCTTCAACATTTTTGTCTTCCTGAACGCTTCCCTCCCAAATCTTTTGGCCATATTCGTCCGTGCCGGTACTAAAAAAAACTTCCGAGCCCTTGAGCCGCTCGTAACGCGCTATGGCATCCGAGAGCACCAACTCCAGCGCAAAACCAATATGAGGGTCCGCATTTACATATGGAATCGTTGTCGTAATGTAGAAACTATCTTTTTTCATTCATTATTTATTAGGATTTGTTTCGAGCTAGAATTTTATTCTTTTCTACATCACTCAAAAATTCCATGACAATCACTGCGAGTGGGATAGCCAGCACTAATCCCCAGAATCCGCCCAGTTCAAAACCGATCAGGGCAGAGAGAATAATGACTATCGGCGAAAGACCGACTATTTTTTTAATAATCAGAGGGGCAAAAAGAAAAACTTCGAATTGGTGAATAATGATATAGGCACCAGCCACCATCAGGGCCTTGGAAATTCCATCCGAAAGATAGGAAAAAGCAAAAGCCGGAATCAAGGCAACCCAGATACCATATGGAACCATTTCCATGACTCCCGCGATAATCGCCAAAAGGAGCGCATATTCAATACCCAAGAGTGAGAGCACCAAATATATTAGAACTCCTACCACTATGCCCAAGACCACCTGTCCCTTCATCCAAAGCGCTATTTTGCGGCGGGATCTCTCCCAAAGACCTACAACATAATCTTCATATTTAATTGGAAAGACAAGGCGCAGGAAATTTTCTATTCCCCTCTCCTCCATTGTAAGATAAAAAGAAATAAGAATAATTAATATAAAGTTAAAAACACTCCCGAAGGCGATTGAAAGAGTCTGGAAAAATCCACCAGAAAGATTTAAAATAAAAGCTTTGGATACTGAAAACAGCGCGGAGAGTGAAAAGTTACTTCCGAGCGCGCCCACAATATCCTTGGCGCCGGAAAATGCTTCGTTTTGAAAATAATTTAGGAAAGTAATATTTGGTATATAGGTAGAAATAAAAGTGGAAAAGTTATATATTTCAGTTATTAAAAGCGGAGCAAAAAGATAAAATGCTCCGGCCAAACCAAGAAGCGTTATGGCATACAAAATAACAATTCCAAACACTCTGTTGAGACCAACCTTTGAAAAATAAGGAGCCGCTGATTCGACAAAAGAGGCAATAACTATCGAAGTAAGAACGACCAGCGCCAAATCTCGCAAGAACCATATCAAATACACGCAAAGAAGAACGAGAACCGCCCGGACCATTGTGCCGGTCGTTATAGAAATACTGGTAGCCGTACCCTTTTCAAACATGTTTACTATAATACCACTCTGAGGTGAATTTTGCTAATACGCAAAGCGCTCAATGCTCGGGAAAATTAATTTATCGTGAAATTACGAAAATCGTTGGAGAGCAATTTTTCGAAGGGGGTTTGCGAGCGGCGGCGAGCATTTCGGCCCCGCCCCAATTATATAATATTCTGTTACTCACTTATCGTACGGTTATTGTCCAATCGGTTCATTTAATGGATAATTGTTCTTTCAGTGAAATTGGGGCGGGGCGTACCGGAGAAAAATTGCGTTGATGAAGAGTTTCGTAGACTAATTTAACAAAATCGACTACGGGCATTAAAAAAGTGGCGATAGAAAAAGTTTTCAGAATTTCAGAATTTTCAAAAACTTTTCCTTTTTTTTAAAGGGCCCGATGATTGCTAAATTAAGTCTGTCGTTTTTAAAAATATCTTTGGCTAAGCCTCTAATCTGCGAGGCGGTAACGGCGCGTATTTCTTTCGCTTTCTTTGAAACTTCATGAATTTTTCGTCTTAGAAGTTCCTGACCGCCATAAAAATTGGCTATGTCGTCGCTCGACTCGAGAGAGAGTTTCATGTTGCCGATTAAAAATTCTTTAACTTTGTTCAATTCCTCTTCGGAAATTTTGTAATTTTTTAATTTCCGGCATTCTTCAAGAACGGCATAAATTACTTCCTCGATTCTTTTATTATCCACACCCGCGGAAATTTGTAAAAATCCGTGATCCGTATAAGCATCGTTATAAGCGCGAACATAGTAACCGACTCCCATCTCCTCGCGAAGTTTAACAAAAAGTCTCGAACTCATTCCCCCGCCGAGTACTCCGGAGAGCACAGAAAGAATTTCATTTTTTTTATCGAACAAATTATAGGTTCGAACGCCCAAAACAAAATGGGTCTGATCGGTCTTTTTAAAATCAACTAATACGCCTGGGTGTTTTTGTCTTTCTTTTACAACGGCTTTATGACCTTTCACTCCCCGCGAAACCCTGCCGAAAATTTTATTAACTTCTTCTAAAACTTGCTTTTGTGTAATCTGCCCAGCTACCGCCAGCACAGTCGCTTCCGGCAGATAATGCTTCTGGTGATAACTGACAAAATCGTCGCGTTTCATCTTTAAAATATTTTTCTTGGTTCCCGCCACATTCCAGCCTGCCGGCTGATCTCCATAAAGCAGTTTCATCAGCAAGTCTTGCACGTGCCGCTGCGGCATATCTTCGTACATATTTATTTCTTCTATTATCACGCCTTTCTCCTTCTCCATTTCGGCATTCGGAAAAGTAGAATTGAGATAAATATCGGATACGATATCAAAAATTTGGCTAAAATGCCGAGCATCAGATTTGGCGTAATATCCCGTATATTCCTGCGCAGTAAAAGCATTATACTGGCTGCCCAACGCATCTAACTCCTTTGAAATATCGACTGCCTGCGGCCTTTTGGTAGTGCCCTTAAAACACATATGCTCCAAAAAATGAGAAATTCCATTGACCTTTTTCTCTTCGTACTTGCTCCCCGCTTCCACCAAGCAGAGCACCGTCACAGTCGGGTTATCTTTCATCGGCACAGTGATGACTCGCAGACCACTTTTTAAAACTTTTTTTAAAAACCGCATCTAAATTTTTCCTTTTATATATTTTTTTAAATCTTCTACCTTGATTCTCTCCTGCCCGAGCGTATCGCGATCCCGCACCGTTACTGAATTGTCCGTGAGAGTGTCAAAATCAACTACAATGCAAAATGGCGTGCCGATTTCGTCTTGGCGGCGATAGCGTTTGCCAATGTTGCCATTATCATCCCAAGCTACCCGGCCAAACTCTGCCTTAAGCGGCGCATAAACTTCTTCCTTCGCATATTCCACCAGTTCCGGTTTGTTTGCAAGTAAAGGAGAAACGGCGCAAATGACCGGCGCGATATTTGGTTTAAATTTCAAGTATACTCTAAACTCTCCGTCTTTTTTATCTTCCATATATACGGAGAGCAGAAGCGCAAGGATCGCGCGGTCAACGCCAAAAGTAGGTTCAATAACATGTGGAACTATTTTTTTCCCAACCCGGGTCGGGGCTTCTTCATCAACATATTCAAGTTTGTGGCTCTTTAAGTCAAAATCCGTCCTGTAGGCAAGGCCAAAGAGCTCTTTGCGGCCAAAAGGAAAATCAAATTCAAAATCAATCGTCCGCTTTGAGTAATGCGCCCGCTCTGCTTCCGGCACTTCCACTTCGTGAACCTTCGTCATATCGAGCCCAACTTCTTTCATCCACTCACGCATCTCGTCCCTCCAATATTCAAAATATTTTTCCCAATCGGTTGGACGAACAAAATATTCTATCTCCATCTGCTCAAATTCTCTTTGGCGAAATAAAAAATCCCGCGGCGCGATTTCATTTCTAAAAGCTTTACCAATCTGAGCCATGCCGAAAGGAAGTTTTGGATGAAAAACATCTACTATATTTTTGAAATTAACAAACATTCCTTGCGCCGTTTCGGGTCGAAGATAAGAAACAGATGCTTGCTCTCCAGCGCCCACTTCTGTTTTAAGCATTGCATTGAATTTCTTGCCATCCAGTGTGTCGGCAAAATTTGCCACGTGCCCGGTAGCTTCCCAAACTTTTGCATTCATTAGTATAGCCGCATCAATGCCATACATGTCGCCTCGAGAGTCAACAAACTTTTTCCACCAAGATTGTTTAATATTGTTTTTTAAAGCAAGTCCAAAATGTCCGAAATCATAAGTGCCCGCCAATCCTCCATAAATCTCGGAGCTTGAAAAAACAAACCCTCGTCTCTTGCATAAGGAGACTATTTTCTCCATAACATTATTTTCTCCAGCATTATTCTTGGTATTTTTATTATTTTCAGACATGGTCATTCAACTACGACGCCCCCTTTTGTAGGTAATTGCGGGTCATTTTCCAGCGAGGTGCGAAGCGATGTTTTGCTCACTTTAACATCCACATTGGCAAAATCGTCATGTCCGGTCAAAACGCTGTCATTGATAATGACCGGAGTGGTGTCAGCCTGGGAAAGTGAAGGGGTAAATAAAACTTGAAAGGAAACTGTTCGGTCAGGCAAAGTGATACCGGTACCCCTTGGAATTCGACCGATATTCCAAATTATTTCTTTAGTTGAGGCATTATAAGTCAAGTCTTCTCCGGCGGGGGTAATAGGTCCTGCAAATTTCATCCAGGAAGGTATGCTTGAGCTAACAATTCCTTTTGAAATATTATTGGCTGTATTGGAAAGAGTCCAAACAACTGTGTAAGAAGTTTGAACGCCTACTTTCGGCGGCACAGGACCGGTATTAACGAAAGGACCGGAATAATACAGTGCCTTGGTCACGAACCCAACATCTGAAATAAGCCGTACAATTCCAACATCAGAATTATTTAAATCAGTACTGGCATAACCAGCTTGCAACTGCTTACCGGAAATAGAGATGTTTATATTGATAGTAGGATCAGGAAGTATTTCGCCCGAACTAGAGAATAATGAAAGCGGAGAAACGGTAAAGTTTACAGATCCGGAATCCCCGGGGTTTACTTCACTAAATTCATTTTTGGAATTTTTATCCCAAGTTATGATATCCGTGGCGGAGTCATAAAAACCTTGTTGCGCGCTGATTGTCCTTCGATCAACTGCATTTCCGGAAATTTTCGCTTGAATGGATAGATCATTTACTTTGGTATCTAAGTTATTACTCCATTTAATTTCGCCATGTATCGAAGTTTTCGCATTTACAGCATATTCCCTCCCTGATACGCCATTAATAGAAAGACTCGCTTCAATAAAGGGCTTCTTGATGAGTACAATCTGCGATAAAGAATTATAAACTACTCCAATCGTAGACTTATCCTCTCCCTGAGACCCGCCAGATATTTGAAATGTTTTTTCTTCTCCATCAGAAACATCAATCATTTTACCAGTGATCGAAATACTGCGCTGCGCACCGGGAGAAAGATCCCCCAAACTCCAAACATTGTTTCCGAGCGTTGGTGGAGGAGTCGAAGACCCAAATTGAAAACCAGCGGGATAATCAATCTTAATAAGTATTTTAGGTACGGTTACGGTGGCGTTGAGCGTCGATTTAACGTTAAGCGTTATGTCTTGATTAGGACTTATGGTCGTTGGGGCATCGACTGAAAGATTTAATGGTGTAGAGCTAATGGTTACATCATAATTTTTTTCTTTCACAAAAATGGCATTGGACCCTTCGACTCTGTACTCTATCGAAATTTTAATAGGGCGAACGGACCCTTGTTCGCCAAAGAGTATTACTTTTAGATTTTCATTGCGTACGGATCCTGAAGGAATTGTGCCCAAACTCACTCGCTGTCTCTCCGTCCCGGCCGATAAACCACCCCCGCTCGAAGAACTTTTTGGATATTCCATAATAAGATCGACCAAATCGAGAGCAGAGCTATTTTTATTTGTAATCCCAACAACGAGCGAAAGCTCCTCACCGCCAGCCACAAAATTATTTCCTAGTATAGAAATATCAATGTTGTCATTGGAAACAGTATTCCCGCCCTTAAAAAACACGAAAGAAGCGTACAAAAGCGTAAAAACAAAAAAAATTAATGCAAAAATAAAAAAATTCTTAAACACGGAAGTTTTCATAAAAAAGTTGTTTCGATTGTTGGGGAGATTGGAAGAGTCAATCGCATTCCCCCCTCCCTCCCATCCATCAGGTATATCATCCCTTTTAAAATGCGTAAATTTGTCGTTATGACCTATCTTGGCTTGATAATTTTTATTGAAAAGCTTACCCTTTAGTTCCTCTATTCTGTTTAGTTTATCTCCATCATTTAGCGGCATGGAGCAATTATAACAACAAACGAGGAGCATAAACAAGTTCATTTGTTTAATGTCCGAGTGCCGCTCCTATATGGTACTCCATATAACAACAAACGAGGAGCATATCCAAGCGACGTGAAAATATTGTATTCGGTTATATTTGTTTAATATCCGAGTGATGTTGTTATATGGTAACCCATATAGCATAACTATTACAAATGTGTTTCTCTAAGAGCTTTATTTATTTGATGCAATATTTGAGTTCTTGATTCTGAAATCTTCATTATCAGATTTTCCTCAAACGGAGATTTGATAAGATTTTTTAGAATATCATTTTCTCCTATATATCCCAGATTATTTAGTATGCGCAGGACAATAACTGCTTCAGTATTGCGCAGATCATTTTCCCAAAGAGCGGCTGGTCCGCCTTTTATGGAAATTTTTTCCAAAATAGATAAACCATGGAGAAGATCGACAAATAAGGCTTCGTTCCGTTCAACGCCCGGAAGCAATCGCTTTAACAAACGCGCGATGTTTGCAAAAACTTTAAAAGTTTCCGGACGCTTAATTAGATTTTCTAATATATTTGTTTTTGACGCATTCGTCACCCGAAAAATATTACGGCCTGCTACTAGATCAATTCTAAGATAGGCAAAATCTTGCATAACATAGCGTAGCTTTGAGGACATTTTACGCACCCCCTGGGCGGAAGCGTATATCAGTCCCAAATCGCGAGTAAAAATGGAATAATGTTTCCCCGCTTCTCCAAAATTCCGACTGCCTAATATTATCCCTTCGGTGTGCAAAATGTGGTGCATTAGAATTACAATGAATGACCTATTGGGTTCGGAATAGGTTTTGTTAAATGTTTTATATCGTCAGCTCTGATTAAATAAATTCCTGATTCTCCATCCTCTGTATAGAGAGTAACATGAGCAGGTGGAGATTCAATTTCTAAAGAATATTTCTTATTTATAAAATCAAAAAAATTATCCAAATTTGATACTTCACACATAACCACCAGAGTTTTCTTATTCTCTTTTGCAACAAATTTAAATTCATCTTTATAACTTATAAATGCGATGTTTTTTGTTTTAGTAAATTCGGAAAAATCATTAAGAATTTTATTTTCGAAATTTGGGATGGAAATCTTATATCTCTCTATTATCTTTCTAATACAAACAAGACTGACGTGAAATTCCACTCTCTTTAATAAAGTAAGATCTTTAACTACCAATTTGTCTGGGAGGTTTTCTAATTTAACAGGCAAATATATGATGCCCTTTTCAGGAATAAATTTGTATTTTTCTCCACCAAAAATAAATGGACTTTCCATTCCGTCATTTTATCATGGTTCGATTTTACTCACCATGATCCTGAGTTTTTATCGAATGGATCACAAAATCTTTTAGTTTTGAAATTATCGACGCAGCGGTTTCGTTGGTTATATCTTCCGGAGCGATTTTACATTTTGCGAAAATTTGTTTTTCGATTTCTTTGCCGCAGGCAACTAATTCCTTTCTTTGTTCTTCTCCGACTGCGCCGATGCTGACATTATTTTTTTTATATCGTCTTTTAGCCTCTTCCATTCGCTCGTCATAAGAGACAATCCCATTCGGATCAACCCGCCCGTCGGAATAATGAATTATTTTAATACTCATATTATTGCTATCTCGATGACTGCATAGTAGCGAGAAAAAAATCTGGTCTACCAGGGCGACTATTTGATCAGGCAAACCAAGCTCTTTCATTATCTTTATTGTCGCTTCATGTTCGTTATTTCCATATTTTCTTATAAATTTATTTTTAACGTCCTCCCAATACGAGAGCCCTTCAGGCTCTACAAATTCTGGAAAATATAACAAGTTCGATTTAATAATATTTCCCATATCATGAAGCAGGCAGGCCGTGACAATATCATCCATAGGCAGCGATTCATTAAAATTATCACATATTAAAAATGCAACGGCTGCAACGCGAAGCATATGCTCCTGTAAATTCGGCATTATTTTATATTCCGCATAAATATCTTCAATTGTTTTTGCCATTTAAATTTCTTTGATAGTTTTTAATAGCTCGGCCGGCGTACGAACAATCTTCGCCGGTTTCACTTCCGCTATTGTTTTTTCGTCGTGATAACCCCAAGTCACGGCAATTGCCCTTACACCGCAGGCTCTGGCTTCCATTATGTCTCCCACTGTATCGGTAATATAAACGCTTTCTTCGGGCGTAACTTTATATTTCTCCATAACCGCTTTGATTTTGAAAGATTTATTTTTATGCACATCGCTGCCAGAAATATCAGAAAAGGAGGGATAAATTCCTTCCCGCTCCAGTATATTTTTTATTGAGGCCGTAGAAGTGGAAGAGACGATAGCCAGTGTGTATTTAGATGACAATTCGGAAACGATTCTTTTCAACTCGTCTGGAACTTTTAACTCGCGGGTTCGTTCACTATATTCATCATCAAAGTCCGACCGATAACTTTTTGCTGACCCGTCAGCCTTTATGGCATTATGTATGTTGCCCTTGTAGAAAGATTTATATTGTTCCAATGAAAGGTCCGGATCAATTTCCCTATTCAAAGTGTAAACAATACCCAGCGTATCCACTAAAACTCCGTCAAAATCAAAAATAATGAGCTTCATTTTTTATTTCTCAATTCTTACCTTAAATGTCAAATTATCTATTTTTATTTCTTCACCGCCATTTTCTTTAAATTCAAATTTAGAAGCCAAAACAACTTTTTTCAGGTCAATTTCAAATTTTTTAATCAACTTTTTACCGCTTTCATTAGTCTCGATTGCAAGCGAGATAATATCGCTCGGCGTCAGTTTCATTTTCTTGCGGATATCTTGAATCACCCGCAAAAGCTCCCGGTAATTCCCTTCTTGATTTAATTCTTCAGTAATATTAATATCTAATACAACTTCATTTTCCAGATTAATATTGCGTTTTATTTCTTTTACATTGAGTTCATCCTTTATAAGCTTAATGTACTCATCGCTTAAGTCAGAATTTTTAATTTCTAATTTATAAAGCGGCTGGCGAACTTGAATTTTTGCTTTTTGACGAGCTTCCAGCCCCAAAGTCACTATTTCCCGCGTTATTTTCATATTTTTCTCTATATCGGAATGCCCCCGTCCAAATGAAGACGGCCACCCTTCCAAATGCACACTTTCTTTGTCCTTTTCATCTCTTAATCGAAGCCAAATATCTTCTGCAGTAAATGGGGCAAACGGAGCCAGTAACTTTGAAAGAGTTTTTAAAGCAAAGTACAAAGTTTGCTTCGCTTCTTTATTTCCATCTTTGATACGCTCTCTAGAGCGGCGCAAATACCAGGTAGAAAGATCACCGATGAAATCCCTTATTCCTCGCACTCCTTCAAGTAATTTATAGTTATCAAGATTTTCTGAAGAAATTTTTATTAATTCGTCCAACCTGGTTAAAATCCATTGATCTAAAATATTTTTAGACTTTATTGGGACATTTTCCTCTAAAGTTTCATCGCGATAAAGTTCGTAAAACGCCAGCACATTATATAGCAACCCGAAAATTTGATTGGAGACTAGGGCAACAGTCTTTTCATCAAAATTTTTGGATTCTCCGGGTTGATTGACAGAGTACATCCACGCTCGGAGCGTATCCACGCCGTACTTTTCTATCATAACGGAAGGGTCCACGACATTGCCGAGGGATTTGGACATCTTTTTGCCGGATGCGTCCAGCAAATGCCCCAAACAGATTACATTCTTGTATGCCCTACCCCTGCCCATCAGCACTCCGACGGCATGCAAAGTATAAAACCATCCGCGAGTCTGATCGATCGCCTCACAAATATAATCTGCCGGATACCCCTTTCCCTCGACCCACTTTTTGTTTTCAAACGGATAGTGGTCTTGCGCGAATGGCATCGCTCCAGAGTCAAACCAGACATCTATTACTTCTCTGACACGAGTCAAATTTCCATCGCAACCGCAAACGAGCGAAATTTCATCAATAAAAGGTCTGTGCAGATCAAGTTCGTAGTTTTCATTGTGAGGAAGAGGAATAAATTCAAATTCTCCGATTTCGGCATTTTCCAGAGAAATTAATCGATCACCTTCGCTTGATAAATCACTAAACGACAAACCATTTACCACAAAACTTAGTGCTCTAGTCGCTCCTTGATGGCCAATAATCAGAATATTTTTTCCAGAATATTTTTTTTCTAAATCATAAATAAAATCGCCAATCCTCTTAATTACTTGAGCAAAACTTTCTCCATCGGGTAAAATTTCAAAGGGATTATCTAAATAATCTTGATCATAATATTTTTTAAATATTTTCCTCTCTTTACCTTCAAAAATAGAGCTGACTTCCCATTCTTTGACTCTACCGTCATAGATAATTTTATCCAACGGAAAACCGGTTTGTTCGCAAATTATTATAGCAGTCTCTTTTGCTCTATCAAGGGGTGAAGAAATTACAACATCAATTTTTTCTTTAAATTTTTTAGAACTTTTCAATGCTTGCTCTTTTCCTTTTTCAGTTAACTTAGCTAAAAGATAAGGATTTTTATATTGAAAATTACCCACGTTATTTTCCGCTTCCCCATGTCTCATCACGAAATATTTATTGCCGGACTTTTTGGTTTTTGCTTTTAGATCAGAGATGCTTCCGATAACATGAACCTTCTTGCAAGACACGCAGACCCAGACCGGCAATGGAGTGCCCCAATAGCGCTCGCGCGATATTGCCCAATCTTTTACTTCTTTTAACCATTCTCCAAAACGCCCGTCACGGATATAAGCCGGTTCCCAATTTATTTTTTTGTTTTCACTAATTAATTTTTTCTTTATCAACGTGCTCGACATTTTGATATACCAAGAATCCCGGGCATAATAAATTAAAGCCGTATGACAGCGCCAGCAATGCGGATAAGAATGTTCATAATTTTCCTTTTTGAAAAATAAATTTCTTTTCTTTAGATCTTCAATTATCTCTACCGCCAAAGTCGGCTTGCCATTTGAATCAACTTCTCTGACAAATCTGCCTTCTAAAAATCCCGTGCCTTTGATAAATCTGCCTTCAGGATTAACTAAATGATGTTTCGGTAGATCTACTTTCGTTCCCAATTCAAAATCATCCTGACCATACATCACCGCAGTGTGCACTATACCTGTGCCTTCAGTTGTATTTACAAAATCAGCAGAATAGATTTTGTATGCCTTCTCTAGTTTTTCTTTTTCTCCGCCGGAAATTAATTCCGCGAGATATGGATATAATGGTTCATATTGCATGCCGACCATATCCTTACCTTTGTGTTCTGCAATTATTTCATATGGACCCTCGATTACAGAAATTCGTTCTTTAGCCAGCACCAAGATCTCCTCAGAATTTTCTTTTACTACCTTAATTTCCACATAATCAATATCTTTTCCTACTGCGAGTGCTAGATTGCCGGGCAAGGTCCACGGCGTTGTGGTCCAGGCTAAGAAATATGCATTCGGGAGTCCGATGATTTTGAATTTTGCGTAAACCGACAAATCTTTTACATCTTCATATCCTTGCGCGAGCTCGTGCGAGGATAAAGCCGTGCCACATCTAGAACACCAAGGCACAACTTTGTAATCTTTATAGAGCAAACTCTGGTCATTTACTTTTTTTAGCACATTCCAAACGGATTCAATGTAGTCATTGTGATAAGTGATATACGGATTTTCCTGATCTAGCCAAAAACCAATACGCTTGGTAAATTTATTCCAAACGTCTAAATATTCCCAAACACTTTCCTTACATTCTTGATTAAATTTCGCAATTCCGTATTCTTCAATTGCTTTTTTCGAATTGAGTCCTAATTTTTTTTCGGTCTGAATCTCTACCGCGAGCCCATGCGTATCCCATCCGCCTTTCCGGCGGACATGATACCCACGCATCGTTTTATATCGAGGTATTGTATCTTTAAATGCACGCGCTAAAAGATGATGTATTCCCGGCGCGCCATTCGCCGTCGGCGGACCCTCATAAAATATAAATTCTTTCCCGCCTTCTGTTTGCTTTAGAGATTTCTCAAAAATTTTATTTTCCTTCCAAAATTCCAAAACAGCCTCTTCCCGAAGCGCTGCATCTGATTTTTTATTTTCTCCTTTTTCAGCCATTACTGGCTGATTTTAACACAAAATCTGCTATTTTTCATTTTTACGCTTCGCGATATGCCCGCTCCAGAGCGGCAATATCGAACTTTTTCATTTTGAGAAACGCTTGCGTCACTGCATTTAATTTCTTTTGGTTTTTCGTCTTCATCATTTCGTTCATTGCGTTCGGCACAATTTGCCAGGAAACTCCAAATTTATCTTTGAGCCACCCGCATTGCTCCGACTCCGGCACGGCCGAAAGTTTTTTCCAGTAGTCGTCGATTTCCCGCTGGGTGTCGCAATGCACCATAAGCGAGACCGCTTCATTGAAAAAAAATTTGTGTTCCCTCGCACTATCCATCGCCGCAAACTCCTGACCCTCCAAAGTGAAAAAAGCATGCGCAATCGTCCCCTCCTTATCCGGCGCT
>DATHJV010000014.1:0-12306 GCA_035489645.1 Minisyncoccota bacterium
AAGTTTCAGCATTTGCGCCTCGGTCGGAAGTCCTTTGAGATTAAAAGCTTTTTGAAATCCCTTTTTCGTCCCGAGATCGCCGACGGGCAAAATATCTTCTCGGTTGAGCGCGAAAATTAGAAACATGTCTGCCGTCCAAGGCCCAATGCCCTTTACTTTCAGTAGATGTTCCTTTACTTCCCCGTCGGTCATTTTGTGAAAATTCAAGGGAATGATTGTTCTGTCCAGGAATTTTTCCGCTAAATCAATCAAATATCCGGATTTTTGGGGAGAAATACCGGCGGACTTAAGTTCCGACCCCGTTAATTTCAAAAAATTCTTTGGTGTAATTTTTCTTCTTTGGAAAAGCGCGAGGAATTTTTTATAAATAGACTCCCCTGCCTTGGTCGAAATTTGCTGAAATATTATCGAGCCTGCCAGCGATAAAAAGGCATTTTTAGTCGGGGAAATCTTGCGCAGTTTCTTTTTGTCTATTTTTAGTTTCATACCTTATTTTATCTATCTTTCCAATTCCACCATTTCAGCAGTTCGGGCCTTGGGTTTTTAGTTTTAGCAAAATAGACCGCGCAACGAAAAGTGTACAAAAGACAAGGGTCTTGCCGCACTCCCGCGAATTTATTTGATTTCTCGTACAGTTGTTCCGGGTTCTTATTCTTCAAATCCCCCACCCTCCGGATGCCGATATCATAAAGATTTCGGGAAATACTCTCCCCTATCCCCGGAATAGTTTGCAGATTTTTAAGCGAAGTCTGTTTTGCAGTCATTATTTAAAATCTAGAAAAATATTTTATTTTGGCGGACCCCATTGCCAATGTGGCTTCTCGCCCTTCGAACAGCAAAAGGCGAAAAAAATTATCACAAGCAGAATAGTTTGCGGAATGAAGTTTATCAGAGTATCGCTCCCAGAATGAGAATTCGCGTCGATACGATAAAAATTGAATACTGCGAGCGCAACGAAAATAGCCAAAACCACCCATCCCTGCCACCTAGCCGGAGTCCAACCCCAGCCATAAAGTTTTCTCTTAAACCAATATCCCTCCGGGTTATCTTTTAAATAAGCAATGTATTTTTTAAACATTATGAAATTATATCACATTCTCGATTTATCGCTTCTCTATCTATTCTCCAATTCGCGCGAATTAGCCATAGAATTGTTTGGTTGGAAGAAATCACATTACGATTCACTGTTGATATTATGACACTAATAATGCTACAATCGACTTGAATTTAAGTATAGAACGGGGTCAGTGGCTTTTGAAAGGAGCCCAGGTGTACCAAACAAGACACCAAATCCACAGAGAATGAAAAAAAATATCAATGTAGCAGGTGTCTTTGTTTTGGTAGCTTTCGTTGGATTAATCATCATAATAACTGTGACTAGGGGGTGTAAATTCTGACCTCGCCTAAACACGAAATGGCTGGTCGGTGCTACAATAACTATTTTGCAAATCCTCACATGAAAAAGCTCTCACCGGCTCATCCTGTGAGGCTTTTTCATTGGCTCATTTTTGCACTGCCTAACTATTCTCCTATTCGAGCGAATTAGACAATAGAGCGGTTATTGTCCTGCGGCATCTCTGCTATGCTGTTCAATTAAATTTTTCGCGTTTTTTGCCGCGTCGATGGCGTCAAAACCTCCCTCGATTGTATTCTTGCCATCCTTTTGCCCGGAGAATAAATCAGATCGGATAATTATAATCGCGATAATAGCCACGCAGATCAACAGTGCCAAAAGTCCTATGAATCCCCTGTTGAATTTTATATTCAGATCTTTTTGCATAGTTCTATTATATACTATTCTCATATTCTTGAGCATATTGGAATACTTTTATTCCCCGATTTGGCGAATTAATGATAAAAAGTTCGGCTACTAATTCAAAAAAAGAAGCGCGGCCCACCTGGGACGCGCTTCGGCTGTTTTCGAAATGTTTTGGATGAGTCCGCAAAACTCTTCCGGTTATTCTTGCTACCCGTTGCGGACGGGTACATTCATCGTTAAGCAACTGTTGGAGATTGCTTGTATTTCCACAACGCTACTTCAATCGCGGGTCGACATACTTCCTCCATATGATGACCCTGGTCGTGGATGTACTCCAAGAGCCTACACGCAGGAATGGAACTTGTCCCCTCTGGCAACTCGAGCATTCTTACGATGTACTCGAATTGATTCTCAGCACCCACTGCAGCAAACTGCTCGTGAGTAACCATAAGATCAGCGGGGGTCGTTTCCAACTCTTCTTTGTGTCGGCAAGGCGGGCATTTTCCCTCGAGCGAGATGATTTCCAGGCCGGGATGTTTTCGATCCCGAATCAGAACAAACTCGCTCAAGGTAGAACCCCAATAGGTCTGCACCCACCGGAACCCCACTTTCGGAATCGGCAGTTGTTTGCGTTCCACATACCCGTTCATTACAAGTATGGGGTCGACGATCACATGCCCGCCAATCCTCTCACTCCAGTTCCAACACCGCAGATGCTTCGGCGCACCTCCTTTGGCCTCGTCATGGTTGTAGATGCTCCCGACTCCACCCATGGTGATAAAGACCTCGGGCAGCTCGAGCGCATCATTGACTTCTTTCGAGGCCGAGAGTTCCTCGCACCGGAACTTCCTCGTGGTTTTGCCGCACACCGAGCACTTACGCTCAATAATGCGGGCGTTAACGATGCTCCCATCACTGGGAGTGTTTCCCGTCCAGAGTTTCCCCGGACGGCCAATGCCGTAATTGATTTTAGTTATCATACCATCTTCTGTTCTGGCAGGATTCATTCCCACCATGAACGGGCAACTCTGTAGCCACCCACAGGCCTTCAAGGCCGAGACAAACAGAAGGTGCAATTTTCAACGAACGGCACATGAAACGTAGCACGACTTTCTGAAATTGTCAAGAAAATCTTAGCATTGCTATTCTCCTATTCGCGCGAATTAGAGAATGGACAGCGAGAAATTAAATAATGGATAAGAGCTTAGTAATTATTTGGTTATTGTCTTTTTGCAAGGAATAAAGCACGGAGAGGCTGATTTGTTCTTTTTCCAATATATTGGCATTGGATAAAATTAGGAGATGTTTGGAGGTTGCCTTAAAAGACAGTTTAATGCCCTCGGCAACTTCCCCGACCGAAATACTGCCGGATTTCTTGATAAGCTTCAAAATAGCGATTCGCCGCTTATTAGCCAGAGCTTTAAAAACTCTTTCAAGTTCTTTCTCGTTCATGCTGCAATTATATCACAATTTCCACTATTCGCCTATTCGCGCGAATTAGAGAATAGAGATGAGAATAAGAGGAGAGAAAATAGATTTTGATTATCTTATGCCGGTGTCTATGTTGAAATCAACGACTGTCGTCTCAAATGATTTGACGGTCGCTGGCTTTTTCTCGCCGGCGCCGATGCCCGCGGGACTTATTTGAACAAAATATTTTCCGGGACCTACCGCAACTTTATAATTACCTTGCGCATCCAGATTCCCCTTTTCATTTATCGAGGTTCCATTGCTATCATAAACAATTACCGACCGAGATGTATATGCTTCGGGAGGAACTTGGCAGGGATGACCCGCTATTTCCACCGGACAAAATGGCCCGATAGTCACTTTTCCCACAATATACCCAGCCGCAATTCTGCCCGGCGTCGGGATAGGATTATCAATAATTGTTTTAGAAGATTTAAAAATCAAAAAGCCTAACCCACCCAGGATTATGATTGCTACTAAAGATAATATAATTGATTTGCTCACAAAAGAATTATAGCATTATTCTGTTTTTCACTAGAACCATATTCTCCTATTCGCGCGAATTAGAGAATAGAAATGAGGGGTTATAAATCATTCACTAGTTCAATTGCTTCATCAGTGTTGATTTATAAACAAAAATAGGATAAAGTGCCAACAATGAAAGTCCGAGAAGTAAAAGGAATAAAGGGTTTCAATCCCATTATTTAGGGAGTTTTATACTCCCGCCTTTTTATACTCGGATAGCTCAGCTAGTAGAGCATTCCCCTGATACGGGAACGGTCGCAAGTGCAAATCCTGCTCCGAGTACTGTAATAAGCTATTCTCTTATTCGAGCGAATTAGAGAATAGAAATGAGGGGTTAGGCGGTATCTTTAAACTCGCATTGTTCTCCCTGAAATAGGCCTAGTGCCGTAAAATGAGCAAAAAACATATTCCAATCTTTCACACAATGAGCAGAACCGACAGATTTCCCATTTACGAACTTCTCTCCGGTATATCTTTCGTCTTTCTCGTCATAAGAAATTTTAAGATAAGCATCTCCTCCATAGATATTGTGGTAATACATACTGCATAAATTATCTTTTTTCCTATAAGTCCAGAAATCCGGCTCATAAGTTGCACTGCCTGAAACCCGTTTTCCGTCTCTTATCCCATAGCGCATGAAAAGAACATTAAAAGGAAAGTGATTAAACTCGGGGAATTCCTTCATTTCAAGACGATGCGGAACAAAACCAAAGAATACGCCTCTTTCCAAACTTTGTTTAAAATCCATAGACATCATTCATTTTAATTATTTCAAAATGACTATTCTACCATTCGAACGAATTAGACAATTTATTTTGGAATAAAAAAACCTCTAATAAAGAGGAAAGATTTTTCTGCGGACTAGGCGCAAACTTATCTCTCCTGATACTGCTTTCACAATATCGGTTGGATTTAGCACCCGTTCGAGAATTATTTCTCAGGGTTGCTGTGGGGTCTTCGAGCCAATTCTCTACCGCCACTCTTGATACAAACTATTTAATTGTAACCAGATTATAAACAAATTAAAAATTTTAGCAACTATTCTACTATTCGAGCGAATTAGACCATGGAGTAGTTGGAGTCACCGGGTGAGTTGGGCGATTAACGTTATGATAGTGCTATTCTCCTATTCGCGCGAATTAGACCATGGAGTCGTTGGGTGAGTTGGGTGATTAGCATAACCATACTACTATTCGCCTATTCGAGCGAATTAGAGAATAGAAATGAGGGGTTATAAATCATCGATGAGTTCTATGGCTTCTTCCTCGTCTAACCCAAGTTCTTCCATTATCTCCTCCACTTTCTCCGCTTCGTCCCGATCAAGGCCATGTGATTCCATAAGTTCCTTTACATCCTCATCCAGCGCTTCTTCTTCCGGCTCGTTTTCAGTTAGACTTTTATCTTTACCCATAAATTATTTTTTCACCAGAGTAAATCTTTAATTATTGGTTTATTTTTTATGGCTCTGAATTTCCATTCCCCCCAAGATGCTTTATCGTTATTCAGAGCATCACACCACAACTCAGCGGATTCCCACTTTGTTTTATCTTGCTCTCTTTCTTTTCCTTTAATTTCTAACATTAAATACTTATTGCCTTTAAATCTAAGAATAAAGTCTGGGAAGTATGACCTCAAAAGACCCTTGTGGATATAAGGTATTGTAAATCCTAGATGATCATTTTTTACCCAAGACTCAAGGTCATCCACTTCATAATCTAATAATTTACCAATATTTTCCCACCTACTATCTTCAACTAAATGACTTATGTGACATTTCATATCTGCTGAAGTATATGTTTTTCTTGTCGTAGACCACGGGGTCATCACTGTTGTTGTTTTAAACTTATTTACAGGATCTGAAATTGGATAAGATTTTGAATTCTGATTCAAATTAATTGCATGCTTTATTATCGATGCTATCCTCGAAGTACTCAAATTTATTAATATATTTCTATATACATCGTAATTTTTTTTATCGGCATCGATCTCAATTTTTTCATTAATATATTCTGAAACAATTTTATAAATCTGTTGAAATTTATTCCCGTCGTCTATGTTGTTCCATTTTTCATCAAGACCATTTTTAATACTTGATGTAATTGTAAAAATACTTTCTTTTAATCTATAGTCTTTTCCTAGTTGTTCTTTTATTGATTCCATTTTTTGTAGCTGAGTTAAATCGGGCTTTTCAAGCACGGGGGCAACTTGCACCCAAACCGGTTCATTGGTTGGAGATAATTTAAGTTTTTCTACTTTACTCCAATTAACATCAATAAAATACTCCATCTCTTTTTGAATTCTGAGTATGTTGGGGAAAAGTATTTTATAATGCTCTTTATCTTGAACAACCTGTATGAGTGTTTTGGGCTGATCTATAATATCATCTTCTTTAACCTTTCCTTCCATAGGTAAAAAGCTAAATGGTATTCCAAAAATAGTCACATATTCTGGTTTTAACAATCCGTTATCATCAATATCATAACTCATTCGTCTTAACCCCCTACCTATGACTTGCTCACAAAGTAGTTGTGATGTGAATGCCCGTAGACCCAGGATTTGCTTAACATTATTAGCATCCCAGCCTTCAGAAAGCATATTGACCCCAATAACGCAATGAATATTCTCGCCAGGTTTACCCTTTTTGCCGACAGTATTAAATTTTTCTCTTAAAATCTCGTCATTTATATCATCTGCTGTACTGTCTATCCTTATAACTCTTTCTTTGTCGGCCATTTGCTCAATACTTAAATTGTTATTATGAATTGAATACTCTATCCTTTTTGACGTATAAGTATTATTACAAATTACTATCATTGAGGGAGTAGCAGGAGTAGTCCATTTTTGCCAATCTTCCTTAGTACTTAGCCAGTCAGTTGAAAGTATTTTAAAGGCATTTCTCACAAGATCTGGTAAGTCAACATTTGGTTCGCATTTTTGATTTAAATCTTCTCTTACACCATCCTCATAATAAATATGAAAAAATTTTGACCTATCTTCTTTTGTTTGTGTAGAAGCATATGAACTATCTCTAACTGCAACAGTTGGGGTTTTTACAAGACCTGATTCGATGGAATCATGTAAACCAAAATCAGATATTATCCAATTAAATAACTCAAAACCAGTATTAGATGTACGCCCTTTCGGAATAAAAGGTGTTGCTGATAAATCATAGGCACTAATAATACCCCTAGCTCTGTGAATCTTATCCAGCCCTTGGATCCAAACTGTGGCTTCTTCATTTTCTTTTTCCTCCTCTCCTTTTTCTTCTCTTGATTTTCCTATTTCAGCTTGTTCTCTATGGCAATGATGCGCTTCGTCATTTATCACTACTATTGGAGTATTGCCTGGAAACTCTGAGAGAATTCTCTTAGTGAACGCAGTGTCACTTTCTTCACCCATAGACTCTCTCATTACTTTTGGTAAAGAATTATTTTTTATAGATGCTAAAGCATGCCAATTTAATATTAGAATCTTTGCCTGATAAATATATTCCTTTAAGGAAGGTGGTATAACATTAAATTCGTCATAAAAATTTTCTTCCCTACTGGGTTCTAAGACCTGTAAACGGTCTTTTACCGTTATTCCGGGAGCCACCACAAGAATATTTTTTGAAAATCTGGTATCTTTGGGATTACTAATTTTATTTAACGCATGCCAAGCAATTACCATGGCCATGATAACAGTTTTCCCAGTACCTGTAGCAAGTTTGGTGCATGCTCTCAACCATTCACTATCACTCTTGTCTTTTATATTTATTCCTGTCTTCATGGCGTCAGGGGCTTCCGTAAGCCAAATTATCGTTTCTATTGCCTCTATTTGACACCAAAAATATCGTCTTTCTTCACTCTGCTCCAATCCTTCTTGTTCAAATCTATTCCAATGCTCAAGTAATTTTTTTGTAATGGAGGTAATATTAGGATAACCTTTTTGTTTCCACTCTTTTACTCGTAGACGAATCTTATTTGCTAACTCAAGTTTAATAAATTGAGTATTAAAATCATTTGATTCTTGTTTGCCTACAGTTGCATAATATCCAGCCTCTCTTCTGCCTTTAACTTTTTTATAACCTGTTCTCTCGTCCACATATTCAAAATGATATTCTGGTTCAGAATATGGCGAATTTACTACGAAACCTTGTTTTTTATCTGCTTCATCCATAAAATTATAGTTTTTTCACTATTAACATTTCAACACCTCTGTCGTCTACTATTTTTACAGCTATTATTTTTTTCTCTCCAGGTGTAAATGGAATAGATGTTGTACCTGTATATTGTTCTAATAATTCTTCATCCACAATCCCGTTCAAGGCTTTAGCAAGCTTGGTCCAATCTCTTTTATTATCTCCCATTGGGAAAAATATCTGCGATGGAAAAATAGATTTGTTATCATATTCAGTATCAAGCATCCACATAGAAATTTTATCTGGACCGCAACTTCTTAACTCTTGAGTGGTGGGATCATAACAATCAAAACCTTTTACTTCTACTTGATATTTTCCGTCTTTTAGTTGGTGAATTTCAATATCAGGTTCACCAATAAGCCAAAAAGGTTTATTTGTATTTGCCTTTTTCTTTAAATCTTTAGTAAGCAAATCAGTATTCATTTGTGCCTTAATAATTTGAAGCCCAGGTATTTTTATGTTATCAATATCTTTTGAAGCTTCAGGATCAAAAGCATATGAACAGAACACAACCATGCCAGGCTTTTCTGTCATAGTTCTGATTTCATCCATGGTTCGCTCAATTTGTGTCTGCTCCATTTGAGCATAGTCCGGGCCGAATACAATCGCACATTTTGTGTATTTAGCGTCTTTTTCTATGTTTCCAAAAGCATGTATCTCGTTAAATCCTTCAGCAACTTCTACACTATTAAAAGTAATCCCATCGTTATTATATGAACGGATTCCAGATGCTCGAATATTATCTAAGTAATCATTAAATTTTTCAGAAATAATATTTGTTGGATTGGTCTTATCTGATACATCAGGCAAATTTCCATCAATTGGCTTAGTACGAATTCCTGGTACTGCTTCGACTGTAAAAGGTCCCGTTACTCGAACTTTATCCTTTAAAATAATTGGTTGGTCATAGAGAGCTTCTTCCTTTGCTGGTTCATTTTTTGCGATACTTCCAAGCGTAATATGTGGAACTGTTTTATATTTGAAACCGGAGGATACACCTTCTTCATTTTGAGCCATTTCATAATAATCAAGCTTTGCCGTCATTAATCTTTGCTTTGCAAGCTGAATAGCAACTCGTGAAGTGTCACAAGTAATCCACCTGCGTCCCCATTGTTCTGCTACAAAGGCTGTGGTACCAGCTCCGCATGTAATATCAAGAACTAAATCACCAGGATCAGTAGTCATCAGTAAACATCTCTGAATTACAAGTTGATTGGTTTGAACCACATAAATTTTATTCATTCCGCTTCCAGAAACTGTATCTTCCCAAATATTTACAATGGGAGCCACAGGGAAATCGTCTATATATCTTTTGTATGAAATAGATTTACCAGAAGAGACTATCCTCCCGGATTTAATAAGTTTTTGCAATCCTTCTATGTCTGTTTTCCAATGACTGCCTATAGATGGATTGTAAATTTTTCCTTCAAATTCTAATTCTTGTGGTTTACTTGAAGCACCCTGAGACTCTAATGTTGATAAACGAAATATTCTTCCTTCTTTAACTATAGACCAGTCAGAAGATTCATCTTTTGTTAAATTTCTTACACTTCCATCCTTCAATTCAATCTTATTGTAGGCTTGATAACCATCATAAGCCATCTTGTGTTCATAAAGTTGACGATACTTGGTAATCTTTTTATCTTTTCCATACCAAATTAAATAGTCAGAGACGTTGTCTAATGTTTCTGAAGCAAAACCACTAGTTTTTTTAAATGATATTTGAGAAATAAAATTATTAACGCCAAAAATTTCATCTATTATTTCTCTCACATGGTGTACATTTTCATCTGAAATTTGTACAAAAATACTTCCGCTTTCATGAAGAAGCTCTCTTGCTAAAAGTAATCTATCCCTTAAGTGAGTAAGATAACTATGAATTCCGAGTTCCCAGGTATCTCGAAATGCTTTTATCATTTCTGGTTCGGCAGGAATACTTGCATCATCTTTATCTTTTACATCTTTTTTATTAGTGAAAGGTTGAAAATTAGAATTAAACTTAATTCCATATGGTGGATCTATATAAATCATTTGCACTTTTCCAGACATATTTTCTTTCTCTAAAAGAGAATTCATTACAAGTAAACTATCCCCAGCAATAAGACGATTGGACCAGTTTTTAGTATGGCCATAAAAATCGAACTCTTTTTCTATATTTAAAATCTCGCTCGGTTGTTCAAAAAGAGATACTTGAGGATTTTGATTTTCTTCTGTCTTTTTTAAAACCTGTTTAATTATTCTTTTCGGATCAATTCGTTCATGAATATGTAAAGATACAGTGTCCACATCAAAAGACATTCCTTCAGCTTTCCCAGCCCAAGATAATGTCGGGTCAATGTACGGATCGTGCTGATATACTTTCTTTTTTGGTTTTGTGTCTAATTCACTGCTAACGAGCCCAACTTGTGGATTATTTGCTCGTTTTTGTTTGTGTAAATATTGAGAAAGAGAAATATCCTTAATTTTTTTTTCTTTTATTTTGGTATTTTTTTTTGCCATCTATTCGTTTAGAAAACTCATCAACTGAAATTATAAATCTAAAAAAAATATTATAGTTTAATTTCGGCTATATTATTTAATTAACATTAGATTCTATTATATAACCTTCATGTACTTGATTCCCATTAATTGATTCATTCACTATAGTGGTCCCATTATTATATTTCAACAACAATTCAATTAAATGACTCGTCTTTGGATAGATAGCTACTCTCGCTATAGAAGTAATTTCTTCGGGAGAAAGAACAGACTTAATTGAATTAAGAATATACTTGAAAGTATTGGTGTCACCTTCTTTTGCCCATGACGCACTTAAAATAAGAGTCCATTTATCGGCCAACTCATCCATTTTCATTAAGGCAAATAAATTGATTTCACCTTTTTCTTTTTTTATACTTTCGAGTATTTTTCTAAATTTTTCTACCATTTCTCTTTTATTTTTGTTATAATACCCCATGGTGAACTAGTAAGGTTTTCATATAAACGTTCAACCTTTATTTTATCAAATTGTTGTTGCAAGTCATAACTGTATTTGGTTTCAGACCAACTGCCAGAAAATTCTTTAGTAAATTCAGACCAACTTTGTATTGCTTCAGGATTCTGTCCGCTAGGACTAAAAGTATCACTTAATCCGGATAAAATAAGGAGTTGTTCAAATTCATGGGTCCAAAAAAAATTTCTGATTTTAGCATGTTTGGGGTCTTCGGGATAAGAAGAAAGATTGAGGGTTTTACATATCATTGCCTTTAGGGCACATTCTAAAGCCATAGCCATTGTATATGCAGAAAAAAACCAATCCCCTGCTTTCATTAAAGTTTCAGCACTATTAATTCGCATATTACTTATCAGTTTAAGCTGTTCTGTAGTCATAACTTATTAAAAATAATTTTAACATTATATGTACTTTAAATCAAAAACTTGTTTCAAAATTGTGATACTTTAGGCTGCCTTTTTTTTATTATAGATAGTCCTTAGTAAATTTTTTGTCTTTTTGAAATATATAGAGAAGATGTCTTTACTATTCCCCCGCCCGCCAAACGGGCCGAATCTCTACCGTCGCAATAATTCACCTCAACTCCTCGAAAAATTTAATAAGATTCGCCACGTGTTCATCGAGGCTGACACCCAGCGAATCACAGCCCCGATAAATAGTTGCCCTCTCTATTTTGGCCGCAAAAGACTTTTCAGCAAGCCTCTTTTTGATCGAGCTTGCCTTCATTTCGCCGTACGGTATAGGGTTCAACTTTCGATACGCATAGAAAATTCCGCTTATTTCATCGCAAGCCATCAATGCGGAAGCGAGCTTCGTTTGAGGAAGAGTAGAGAAACCATTGTATCCGTATGCATGCGCTTCTACGGCGTGTATGAGCTCTTCTCCATAGCCCCATTCTTTGAACCACTTGAGCGATTGCGCGGGATGAGTATCGGGATGCTCTTCAAAATCAAGATCATGAAGTAAGCCGGTTATATACCATAAATCGCTATCAGCATTGAATACTTTTGCATAGCCCTCCATGGCGGTTGCCACCATGAGCACGTGGTGTCTCTGATATTCGTCCGCTACATGTTCCTCTAATCTTTTATGCGCTTCGGCTCTGGTGGGTAATGGCATTTTGGGAGTATAACATGCTAATCTCCGCTCGGCTTTAGGCGGGCAAGAAACGCTCTGCCGACGATGAAGCCGATGAGAGAGCCGAGGATCGCGCCGGAGATAAAGTCGGAGAACCAATGTATGCTCATTGAGACGCCGATGCCGATATAAAATGCAGAGAGAAGCGCGAGGATTCGCACGGCCAAATTTTTGGGGTAAAGGACGAAAAGAGTTGTCGCGACGGCAAAGGCAATGGTCGCGTGCGACGACGGCCAGCCCCAA
>DATHJV010000015.1:0-10093 GCA_035489645.1 Minisyncoccota bacterium
CGATACCGGTCAAATTAACTTTGCGCACGCGTAGTTTTCCATGTGTCAATCGAGAAAGTTCATAGATATCATCAAGTAGCTGGTTCATTTCGCCGGCAGATTTTATGATGCGACCGGGATATCCAATGACCTGAGCCGGCAAAGCCTCTTTTTCCTCGTCGATTATCTCGGCGAAACCCTTTATGTGGCGTATTGACCCTCGGAGGTCGTGTGCAATTGCATAACTGAACCTGTATACTTCCTCTATCTTCTGCTCGAGATCACGCTGGCGCTCCCTGAGCTGTTCTTCAAGTAACTTGAGATCGGGATCTTGCATGACCTTGAGCTGCGTCACATCCATAATATTGATCACAAAGCATTCGATCTGCCCTCTCTTATCGAATTTCGCCCGCGTCGATAAATTGACGCAGAGCAGCGAACCATCTTTTGTTTTTCGCAATGTGACGTGGGTCCTTATGACATCACCCCTCCGCGCATTCTCATAGATCGCCTCATCTTCCTCCAGCTTGTCAGCCGGAACTATCAAATGCGAGAGCGTTTTACCGATCACTTCGTCAGCTGGAAAACCCAAAATGGTCTCCGCTGTAAGATTCCAATGCAAAACTTTCCCTTTGCTATCTATGGCAATGATCGCTAGGGGAGATTCATCCACAAGCATCCGAAGCATTTCCAAGCTTGCCTTTTTCATATATCCTTCCTTCCTTTCATTTTTTAGGTTTATAGTTAAATGGCTAGTACAATACAGCGGCATCCACAGCCATGAAGGCACGGGGACAGTGCAACTGTAGAGGATTAAGTTTTCAATGACCTATCCCTTGCAAAATTATATCATGCGATTAGACAATAAAACTTATTCTGTGCCGGGAGGGAGACTCGAACTCCCAAGGGGTCGCCCCCGATTGATTTTGAGTCAATTGCGGTTACCAATTTCGCCATCCCGGCTTCACACAATTTATTCAGAGCAATTCACACATTTTACACAAAGAATGCTTAAAAATCAATTTTAATTTAAAAATTGTTATGCTAGAATAGAATGATGTCTAACTTGTATTCGAACTCAATTTTCTGGATTGACACTGATAAAATAAAACCGAACCCATATCAGCCCAGACGGGACTTTGATGAATTGCGCCTGCAGGATTTGGCCGACTCTATCAAACAATATGGGGTGCTGCAGCCGCTCACTGTTTCTCGGATGGAAATATCGAAAGATGACGGCGGTATTGTGACTGAATATGAATTGATTGCAGGGGAGCGCAGGCTGCGTGCGGCTATTTTAGCCAGGGTTTCTCAGGTGCCGGTTATAATCCGCACCGGAGATACAGCTATTATGAAATTGGAACTCGCGATTATTGAAAATTTGCAGCGCGAAGATTTAAATGTGGTAGACCGCGCTCGCGCCTTTTTCCGATTGGCCAACGAATTTAAATTCACGCACAATGAAATAGCAAAGAAGCTCGGCCGTAGCAGGGAATACGTTTCTAATTCGCTGCGTATCTTGACCCTGCCCGAAGAGATTCTATCGGGTCTACGCGAGGGTAAAATTACGGAAGGACACACCCGGCCGCTACTGATGTTAGCCGATCATCCGCAGGAGCAATTGGTTATGTTCAAAGAAATTCTGTATAAAAAAATTACCGTGCGTGAGGCGGAAAGAATGGCTAGAAAGATTGCTTATGACCGGGTGCGCAAGAAGGAATTTATGCCGGATCCTGAAATTGTCGAACTCGAAGAAGAATTTCAGGAAAAATTAGGAACCCGCGTGCATATTGACCGAAAAGAATTAGGCGGACAGATTAAAATCGACTATTTTTCGACCGAAGATTTGCGCGAGATTCTTCTTCTGATTAATAAATCGGGTGGCGGAAAAAAACCGGACGATATGCTTCGAAACCACATCGCTAAAAATGAATCAGCGCCTTCAACAGATGATGCGCCGATTGACGATAGATCTAAAGAGGAGGCAAAAGAGGATGACGCAGAGCTCTATAATATTTCCAATTTCAGCGTTTAACGCCATCTATGAGCGTTTAAAAGATATAATTCCGTCAAACGAGCTATTTTTTTCTAAAAATGATTTTATATTCTTTTTTGCTAATGCTGTTTTAACATTATCCAGCCATTTACTGGATGGACGAGCATCTTTTTTTTTAATTATCTCTACGATATCTCGATTCTTTAACTTTGTAAAAATTTGGCTCATTTTACCATTGATTTTTGCGCCAAAAATATGATTTCCTATATCGGAATGAATCGAATATGCAAAATCTATCGGGCTTGAATCTTCCGGTAAATCCACTACATCTCCGTTCGGAGTGAAGACAAAAATACGGTCGCTAAAAAAATCCATTTTTAAGTTTTTAATAAAGCTTTTTGGGTCGTCTGGAGTATAATTTAATCCCTTTAATTCTTCAATCCATTTTAATTTTAATTTGTCATTTTTAAATGTTTTACCATCTCGTTCTCTGTAGGTAAAACGCGCCAAGATGCCGTAAGCAGCTTTTGCGTGCATTTCCTTTGTTCTGATTTGAAATTCTATAATTTTACCCGGACCAGTAAAAACTGTAGTATGAATTGAACTATATCCGTCTGGTTTTGGTAGCGCGACATAATCCTTGATTCGCTCGGGCAGAGGATTCCAGATGGAATGAATAATTCCCAAAACTCGATAACATTCTTCCACTGAATCGACGATCACGCGGAACGCAATAATATCGTAAATTTTCTCTATATCCATTCCGCGCTTCACAAGTTTTTTCCATAAACTATACTTGCGCTTCACTCTGTGGTCTATTTCAACTACCTTAATATTGCTTTTTTCGAATTCTTTTTCAAGTACCTTTTGAGCTTCAAACAAGATTTTTTGATGAATTACTTTTCTTTTATTTATTAGTTCTTCCATTTGCGCATATTCTTCCGGATAGGCATATGGAAAAGCGGCATCTTCTATTTCGCCTTTAAGTTTTCCCATTCCGAGGCGATTCGCAAGAGGGGCATAAACGTCAATGGACTCCAAGGCGATTCTCTTCCTTTTTTCTTCAGGGATGAATTTTAATGTCCGCAGATTATGTAGTCGGTCGGCAAACTTAATAATGACTACACGCAAATCTTCCGCCATGGCAACAAACAATTGACGTAAACTCTCCGCGTATCTTTCACGACCGCGATATTTTAAAGTTCCAAGTTTTATTGATCCTTCTACCAAAAAAAGTATTTCTGGACCAAACACTCTCTCCAATTCTTTTTCAGATATTTTAGTGTCTTCGAAAACATGATGCAATAGACCGCCGGCAATGGTTTGTGCGTCCATGCCAAGCGTTGCCAAAATTTTTGCGGTCTCAAACAAATGGATGAAATACGCCTCTCCACTTTTTCTTTTTTGACCTTCATGAGCGCGCTCTGCGAATCCATAAGCTTTAGTTATAAGTTCTTCATCTTTTTTATCTGCACCGCCGATCATAAGGCTAGTTATCTCTTCTACGTTTGCCATACAAAGGGATTGTAACATCTTATTCTTATATTGACAAATATTTTTAAAATTGTAAATTACGTCCGACGGTAAACCATAGCAATTAGTTCTTTTGGGCCTTTGAAAGGAGCCCTATAGTATGAGCATCGAGCAATTAACAGAGGGACAAACATTTGAAACCACTATATTGACGAACCAGGAAGAGGTTTCAATGCATTGTAAGATTGGACGGGATACTAACAGACTCCACTATGATCCTGCCTATGCCAAGACAAAAGGATTAAAGGGGTGCCTTGTTCCCGGCAGTCTTTTTGTCTCATGGTTTTCGGGATTAATAGTTTCAGTGATTGGCGATGGAACCGTCGGGTCTTCTGAACTTTCAAAGTTCCGCGGTTTTGTCATAATTGGGGAAACAATAACCCTACAGATAAAAGTGAAAAAAATCCGCACAGGTACGGGACTCTTACCTCTATCATGCCTTGTTATTCTTGACGGGAAAAATGTACCCGTTGCCCATGGAGAAGCAACTGTCACCATACTACCTGACATTGTAGTAGAATCATAGGACCGGAGGGGACGCAGGCGCGACTCTTGCCGGTCCTTTCCCTTTCTAGTCGTCGATATTTTTTTTATTTTGTGCGGGCTCCGCATACTACACTTTATTAGAACAACTTTCTGGGATGGTTTTCGGTCAGAAATATTTCTCGTCGCCGCTCGAAAAATTCGCAACCCTTACAGAGTCAGTTACTTACTTACATTCTTATTTTCATGCGTTTGTGAGGATTATGGTTGAGGCAGGATTTATTACTACAACGCTCCGGGATGGTTTTTGTGCCCTCCATCATCAGACTTTTACATTCCAGGCAGAGTCTGCCGGTGGGTTTTGCCTTTATGGCAAATTTGCAGTCGGGATAATTGGAACATGAATAGAAAATACCGTATCGTCCGCGGCGTTCACTGAGATCTCCTGACCCACAGGTGGGACAGCGCACGCCAGTCCTCTTTTTTTCCTCGTCCGCAGCATCGGATTTTATGAATTTACATTTTGGATAGCGGGAGCAAGAAATGAATGTGCCGGTGCCGTCGCGCCTCTCTTTAATGACCAGTTTACCACCGCCGGATTTTCCCGCCTTATCTCCACATGCCGGACACATTTCTCCCGTCTCTTTCGAACCTTTTAATTCTAGGCCATCCATATTGAGAGCTCCGCTACAGTCCGGATATCGCAGACACGAATAAAATTTTCCGCCTCGCGAGAGTTTTATAATCATGCGACTACCGCACTTGGGACATTTAATATCGGCTGGCGCATCGCCTAGATTTGTAACTTTTTCCATTTTTTCTTTCGATGTGACATCTTTTAGGAAGGGTCTGTAGAAATTTGAAAGAGTTTTTTCGTATTCGCGTTCGCCTCGTGAAATTTCATCCAGTTCGTCTTCCATATTTGCAGTAAAAGTATCGGAAATATATTTAGCGAAATTCTTTTCTAGAAAGTCCGAAACAACCTCGCCGACGTCTGTCGGGAATAAGGTTTTTCCTTCTTTATTAACATAACCGCGTTCTTCAATTGTTCTCATAATCGATGCATAAGTAGACGGACGGCCGATTCCTCTCCCTTCGAGCTCTTTAACCAGTCCCGCCTCACTGTAGCGGCTGGGCGGCTCGGTAAATTTTTCTTCGCTCTCTAGATTGAGTAGTTTCAATTCCTCGCCCTCATTACATACAGGTAGCTCTAGGTCATCGCCCCTCGAGCCACTATCTACTTTAAGCCAACCGTGGAAAAGCAGACGAGAACCAGTAACTGAAAAAATGGGTAAATCTTCGTGATCTTTTATAATTGCCGAAATTTTTGTCTTTAATAATTTAGCATCAGCCATTTGTGAAGATATCGCTCGCTCCCAGATCAATCGATAAAGTCTGTTTTGTTCATCAGCGCCGACAACCATTTTTTCTATATGTGTCGGGCGTATTGCTTCATGCGCTTCCTGTGCATTCTTGGATTTAGTTTTATAAATTCTGGCTTCCGCGTAGGAACTGCCATATTTTTTTTGGACAAATGAAACTATTTGCCCGACAGCGGTTGCGGATAAATTTGTGCTGTCTGTTCGCATATAAGTTATATGCCCCGCTTCGTAGAGCCTCTGCGCTATTTGCATCGTGCGCGAAGGGGAGTAGCCAAGGCGCGAACTCGCAGTCTGTTGCAAAGTTGAAGTAGTAAAGGGCGCCCGGGGAGAACGTTTCTGTTCACTTTCTTTTACTTCCTTGACGAGCCAAGTGCCAGCTTTCCCTTCATTCAATATTTTTTCTACCAGTTTTTCATCTCTGGGCTCCTCGGAGCATTCTAACGATAATTTTTCATATTTGAAAGTTTCAAATAACCCAAAAATTCTCCAGAATTTTTGGGGAATAAAAGCACGGATTTCCCGCTCGCGCTCCATTATTATCCTTAGAGCAGGAGATTGGACGCGTCCGGCAGAAAGTCCGTAGCGCACTTTTTTCCAAATGAGACCCGAAAGGTCATAACCGACTAGCCGGTCTAAAACCCTGCGCGCTTCTTGAGCTTTACGCAAGTTTGTGTCGATTTTATGTGGATGTTTTAATGCTTCATTTATCGCATCTTTTGTAATTTCATGGAAGGTTACCCGCTCGATTGGAGCCTTCACTTTCTTATCTTCGTTTAAAAGCGTCTCAATATGCCAAGCTATAGCCTCACCTTCGCGGTCTGGATCGGTCGCTAGAATTACTTCACTTGCTCTCTCGGCCAACCCCTGCAATTCGCGCACGATTTTTTCCTTACCCTTTGAAATTTCATAATGCGGAATAAACCCTCCTTCTATGTCTATGGCGGATTTATTTGACTTGGGTAAATCGCGAATATGTCCGACTGACGCGCGTACAGTAAATGCCTCTCCGAGGTATCTTTCGATCGTTTTTGCTTTCGATGGGGATTCAACAATAAGTAATTTCATGGCTGATTTTTTTAAAGAGTTTGCGACTATTAAAAACGACACCCCATTAATTGCCTTTCAGGCAACTTTTGTAAGCAAAAGTTATTTAACAGGGTAGTGTAAATTATATTCGCTTCGCTCATTAATTTCCTCTAGTATTACACGAATTATTATTTTTTGGCAAATTTTGTGCGCGAAATGTAGTAATGGGTTGCTTTTATTGGTATTACGTGTTATTATGAGGCAAATCACCCCTGGAGTAAAGGATTAATCCGAGCTCCTTTGGGGTTCGTTCTTTTACATCAGGAAAACTGAGCAAACCAAACAGACATGAATAACTTCAAACCGTCCGAATCTATTGTGATTAATATGCTTGCATTAACCAAAGAGGAGTGCACTCTGCTCACCTCTATGAGTGAAAACGAAAAAGTTTTACTACGGGACATACTTTTACTCATAATAACCACAACTCTAAAATACAAGGAGGGAGAAGTCTTGAAAATTCGCCGTGGCTTCGTTGAGAATGTTCAGAAACGAACCTTACGAGGTATAGGCGACATTTTTCGTCTGAGCCCAGAGCGTATAAGGCAAATCGAAGCTGTGGCCATGAGGAAAATGCGTCACCCGTCTCGCCGCCAAAAAATTATTGCGGTGCTGCCATGGTATGACAACCCGCTACTGGTCGCAAAAAGGATGCCTCTATCTCATCCGGAATTAGCTTGGGGTCGAGAAGTTCATAGTCTTTTCGATCGAAGTATTGGTGGTGTATGGCCAAAATACATTTCCACAGTTGGTGAGTTATGTTCACTGACTGAGAATCAACTGTCGGCAGGAAAAGGTGTGAAAAAGGAGCATGTTGAAGAAATAAAAAATCGACTTCGTAAACTTGGACTTGGGTTACAGCCTACAACATGATCCTTCTGAAAAAGATATCACATGAATAGCTCCTCTTTCCAGTAATTGGAAAAATCGCCGTACATCGATAGCCCGGACAATACATATTGCCCGGGCTACGTTATTAGTATCAATTTTTTGTCTCCTAAGCTATCATATATGATATGCCAAGAAATTACCGGAGACAGCTTATGCCAATCTGATCTCTCCAGATATTTTTTGCTGAAAAATTCTGTTGAGCTCGTCTCGCACCGTCGTGCTTCGGCCTTGCGATTAGATCTTTAATCTAATCTCACCCAATTCTTCTTTTACTATTCCTTTTATTTCCAATACGGTCAGCAGCGCGTTGGCCTCGGAAATAGGAAATTTCATTTTGCGTATCAATTCATCTCGGGAAGTAGGCTCACGTAGCAACTCCACAACTTTCTTTTCCTCAGGCGATAAATCCACGAAAAGTCTTTTTTGTTTTTCTTCATCTTTCGGCAGTTCGAAGCCAAGAGCTTCTAATACATCTTCGGCGCAAGTTACAGGCGTTGCGCCAGACTTCAATAATTTATTCGTACCTTTGGAGTTACCCGAGAAAATAGACCCGGGTACGACTAGTAGGTCTCGGTTGTATTCCGTAGTCAGTCTGGCGGTTATGAGGGTACCCGAGCGCTCTTCTGCTTCTATTATGAGCGTCGCCTTGGAAATACCTGCCATCAGACGATTCCGCATCGGGAAACTCCAATGCGTCGCCTTAAAGTCAGGTTCGAATTCTGAAATTAAACACCCGCCGTTTTCTACTACCTCTTTCGTCAAACGCACATTAGATTTCGGATACATTGCTTCGTCGGAAAGTCCCGAACCGGGAAATACGATAGTCTTGAGTCCCGTTTGCATAGCTTTTTTGTGAGCGATTGTATCTATGCCAATTGCGAAACCGGATACTATTACTATCGGATAACCTTTTAAACCGGCAATTATTTTTTCACAGGCTTCGCGTCCGTAAGAGGTGAATTTACGCGAGCCCACAACGCAGAGATTAATTAAATTAGGCGGCGGCAACTCGCCGATAATCCAAAGATTTTCCGGAGGTTGGGGAATCTCCAGAAGAGCTTTTGGAAATCTATTTTTTGGCAGCTTATTTATATACATGCTGTTACGTAATTTGTTATTTCTCGCTTCACTTTATACTAGCTTTGTAATATAATCAACCTATGCTGGACATAAAATTCATTCGTGAAAATAAGGACATTGTGCAAGAGGGCGCCAAGAAAAAAAAAGTGGATATCGATATCTCCGAACTCATTGCGCAAGACGATGAACGCTTGAAAGCGCTGAAAGAAGTGGAGGATATTCGGGCAGAAATTAATCGAGTTAGTAACGACATAGCCCGCCACCAAGATCCGGGGCTCAAAATTCAACTAATAGAAGAAATGCGCATCGTCAAAGAAGATATTAAAACTAAAGAAGAAAAACTAAAAAAAATAATTGAAGAATGGCAGAAAGTGATGTTGCAAGTGCCGAATGTGCCGGATATGTCTGTACCGGAAGGAGGCAGAGTAGAAGATAATAAGGAGGTTCTGACTTGGGGAGAAAAGCCTAACTTTGATTTCACTCCGAAAGATCATGTGGAATTGATGACCAACCTAAAAATGGTGGATTTTGAAAGAGGCACCAAGGTTCATGGTTTCCGAGGATACTTTTTACAAAATGATGGGGCAGAAATGACTTGGGCGATTTGGAATTATGCCCGCAAGTTTTTTGCGAATAAAAATTTCAATCCTTTTATTGCTCCCGCGATCGTTCGAAAACAGCTCCTCTATGGCACGGGACATTTACCGGCTGGCGTGGATGATGTCTATCAAACGCAAGACGGAGAAAGTCTCTCCGGCACGGCCGAAATTCCAATGATGGGATATCATAGCAATGAGATTATCCCAAAAGAAGAATTACCGAAACGCTATTTAGCATTCTCGCCCTGTTATCGAAGGGAAGCGGGGGCGCACTCGAAGGACACCAAAGGAATCATCCGCGTACAGGAATTTTTTAAGCTCGAACAGTTAATACTCTGCGAAGCGAATCACGCGGAATCGGTCAAATATCATGAAGAAGTAAATAGAAATTTTGAAGAATTTCTAGAATCGCTCGGTATTCCATATCGCCGACTGGTAATCTGCACCGGTGAATTAAAGTCGGCTCAGGTCAAAAGCTATGATACCGAAGGATGGATTCCGTCGCAAAATCAATATCGCGAACTTTCCAGCGCATCGTATTATCATGATTTTCAGACAAGGCGATTCAACATTCGTTACAAAGATGCCGACGGCAAATCTCTATTCGTGCATTCGCTCAATTGCACCGCAGTGGCAACCCCGAGAATTCTCGTGGCAATTGTGGAAAATTTCCAGCAAGCCGATGGCTCTGTAAAAATCCCTGAAGTTTTGCGAGAATACATGGGGGATAGGGGATTTATTAAGTAAAAATTACCAAAAGAAAAACCGTGGCATCTTTTCAGGAATGCGCACGGAGTTTCGCGTTGTGGTGTTCGTGAATGTCCGGCACAATTTACGGCACCGATACCGATCGATAAAAACTTTGTTTCGTCTGTGATACCTGTGTAGCGATTACTAATCCAAAATTTCCATTAGAATCAGCCATCAGTGTTGGCGGCAGTGGCTCCCATTCAATTAGATCTGATGATGATTGAATTAAGTAACTGCGGCCTGGCGAGCCAGTTCCCATTACAAGCAGGCTATTGGGCGACACTTGGAGGGTGATTTTTTGCCGAATCGCTTCA
>DATHJV010000016.1:0-7256 GCA_035489645.1 Minisyncoccota bacterium
GATTTTTGGGGAGGAAGATTTAGCAAAACCTCGGCTAAATTTTTCTTAAACTTCCACCAATGTGGTACGCTTCGCTTACCACATTCCTCTAAACTAATTACTACGCTCTACCAATGTACTAATTCAACGGACTCGGAAAAGCGGAAACAAAAGTTTTGGGGATACGGATTCCGCTTTTCCTCGGCTCAATGTTTTTTGAAATTCGGCGAGATTGGGGATTCTGCAGAAAATCCAAAATGCTCGGTGCCTTCGTTCATCATATCATATTGTGTCGGGTCTAAAGGAATCCACCCTCGGCATCCGCCTCGGGAATTTCCGCTAGGGCTACGAGCGCCAGTTCTAGGTATGGGAACGGCTCAAATACCGGGTAAATGAGCCGTTCCCATTTCTAGTTGGGGAGAGGATTCTCCTCTCCCCAGTGCGTTGCCTCGGTTCGTGCATAGCTAAAGCTATGCATTCCGCAGAGCGGAACAGGGCTCACCCCACCCGGCCGCGCCAACCCCTCTCAGGTTTTTCATGTCCGTGTTTGTGGTGTCGCTTTCGCTATTAGATTTCTGTATTGCATATCACTCAGGCGCTCGTCTTTAGCCCAGACACCCTAGCGGAAATTCCCGAAGGCGCAAATGCCATCGTGCTTGCCCCTGCCCCGACGTAGTCGTCGGGGCTACCCCACCCGTGCGTGCACGCAACTCACTCCCTTAATATCTAATTAAGAAAGTTCTGCTTCTAACACTCCAGAAATAGTGTTTTTAAAAATCGCATTTGTTTTAGGATTTTCGGTTTCAATAGTTCCATTCATATATTCAATATATTCAAGACGAACCAATAAATATATGATTTCAAGAAGATTGCCGCCCATTTCTTTATAAAAACCATAATCCTGTAAATCTTCAAGTAGTTTTTTTGCTGGTTCTCCTGGACGGTTAGATAATGTCATTTTTAATAATTCAAAATCATTTAAATTTGGATAATAATTTTTGTATGCTTTATAACCTCGAATCATAGCCTTAGCTATCCCTCGAGCAAATCGTTTTTCTCCCCATTCAAATAATCCCATATAGTTATAATACTACATAATTTTATATTTTAGAATATAAGACTGCTTTTACGGTTTGTTTTATTTTTCCTCCCTTTTCGTTGTCGCAGGTGCAAGTCTTGCTTCGAGTACTCGTCATTGAGTTATTTTTACTATCAAACCAACACTACCAATTATATCGGCAACTCTCTCACATTTTTCTCTTTCTCCTTCAAAAACTTTAACTCTACCAAATTGATCAGCTACATAAGCTAATTGAGATGCAGTCGCAGAAGAACACCCCGTAGCTTTAATAAGTTGCTCGATTACAGTATCAAATGTATGACAATTGCAATTAAAAAGAATAACTTGGCTTAAAAATTCTTCCTTAACTAGTTTTATTGTTTCTGGGTCAATTACTTGTTGTGTTGTCATTTTTTATAATTCTTGCCAAAGCTCATAGGCATCATCTGCATCTAAACCCCATTCCTCGGCAAAATTCTTAAGTTCTTCAGCTTCGTCTTTGTTTAAATCATATTCTTTTGCAAGTTCAAAAATTTCTTCGTCCATATTATTTCTTGAATAAATGTGCGTACTTTTCACCATAGTGCCGATATTCACACCATTTGCAATCCGGATTTTCTGGAGGAGTTGGGCCTTCAAGTAAATCATTTACTTCTTGCATAAACTTTAAAAAGGATTCTCTCTTGAGTTCTATTCCAAACCATTTCGTAGGGAAACTAAGAAATGCTTCGCTCTTAGCAAATTTAACCCGATCTGGGTACACAACAATTAAACCTAGTTTTGAAACTTCTTTCGATTCTCCTTTTTCTGAAAATTCAAAGGCATAATGATATGCTTGAAGCTGTGTTTGGTATTTTGCCACCTTGTCATCATCCGGAGAAGTTATTTTAAAATCAACAACTATATAAGTTCCATCCGCTTGTCTTACGAGAAGATCGTATTTACCTTTAATATACAAATTAGTACCGGGAATTACTTTTGACTCAACAAATTTTTCTTGGCTTTCCACCAATCCTTCTGGTAAGTTAGGGGAAAGCTCCTGTAAATTTTTCCCAACCAATGTTCCTTGAATACGAGTATTTATCGCTCCAAAAACAGCAGGAAATGGTAATGAAGGTCGTAGAATACCATGTTTTATTTTTAGATAATAACAACACCTACACTCTTCGTAGAGATAAGCAAAATCCGATGGGCTTAATTTATATTTTATATTTTCCAAATTATTTTTAAAATAAATTAATTAAATTTTAACCTCTTTTGGATGAAGTACGGTTAAATCCGGAATTTGTTTGAAATCATCTTTTTCGTCAAAAGTTAAGATATCTCTAACGTTATTATTCTTCATAATAACACTGTGAATAATATCCCCAACACCAGAATGATACTTTAGAATGCCTTGTCTCACGTGATAAAAAAACTCCGCGAAATCATAATCTTTCAATAAACTTGTCTCGAGAAAATAAATCTTTATACTTGCTAAACGTTTTTCATTAATTAATTGATTCTCAATTTCCGCCACAACGCCTCTGTCCATTTTTTTGCTGGAGACCAAAATGTTAACCATTTCTGTGACAGCCCACACAGAAGTACACAATTGTATATCTTTGAGTTGCGAAAAAATAGAGAGAGCATTCTTTACCAATTCTCGTTTTGAATCCTCCATTTTATCGGTAGAATAATAAGCGATGAAAATATTACTGTCTAAATAAATCCGTCTCATTTCTTTTTTGCGCGAAAATTTACGACCCCTTTCTGTTTTACAGTTTTAATAGCATTAAAGGAAACAACTTTACCTGTTTTAGTTCGAAATTGAACAATAACAGGTTCTTTTACTGTTTTTATAGCGGTAAATTGTACACTCTTTTTTGCCATAAATAATTTTTAATCTGTCCTGAAGATATCTAAAGCAATATCAACTAATTTATTTGTTCTTTCTTCAATGTCAGCTTCAGTCCAGTTATCTTTTTTTGCCAACTCTGTATTTAAAAATAGTCCATTTTTATATCCAATAAAACTCCCATCTTGATTTGGTCGATCTCTTTTCTTTTCAAAATCAAAGTTTGAAAGATTTTGGTTATACCCAGTCAAAGTTAAATTGCCCAACTTGTGAACACGATCTGCCTGAATTTGTTCAGCTTTTTGTTTATCTCCACCCGCAATCATATTTACCCATGAATCAGGAATATTTCTGCCTTCTGGGAAAATATGTTCAATTGTCCAAACTAATTTATCACTGTTATCACGAGACCAAAAATCAAGATAGATCTCCTTAGTGCTGTTCTGTTCTTCAATTTTACTAAGAATAAATCTCGTGGCATCAACATTAGATTCATAAATATCACCCCGTAACTTCTCTTCAAAATTCGCCACGCTAGATATTCTTTCTTTGTTATTTAAGAAATTAGTAATGATTTCCAATGTGACATTTCCTCCTTGATTTTCAATCTTCTCAATAAGATCCATAAAGATTTGGTCAAGATTTCGTGTATTAGGAAAGTCTGTGATATTTCTTCTGATAAAATACTTCACTAAATAGCTAATTACATTGCGATAGAATGACACACCCAGGTCTTCACTTTTTGAGAATAAATAAAGCAATAATGTGTAAGCTGGAGCCGCCTTTACATTCACTAAATCTCGTAAATCGTTTTTTAAGTCAATAATTTTATTATTCTCAGCATTTTCTGGCTTGATTAGATTTCGATAAATTAAAGATTTTTTGATTAATTCTTCAAAAATATATTCAGGTCTGCTTTCAATTAGTGTTTCATAGATCTTTATCAGATTAGATTTTGTGGCTTTAGTAAATCCTCCGACTTTTATCAAATCTCTATTAAATTTAAAAGCGTTATAATACTGTCTTAAAAATCTCTCTTGGTCCGAATAATCTGGAAGATTGTTGATGATAATATTCCATTTATCAAAAGCGTCTTCGGCTGATAATATCTCTCTATTCTCTAGCTCAGATAACACTTTATTTTTTATCAAATCAATAGCCGATAATGGCACGCCTCTATTATTCAAACTCTCAAACAGCATAAACGCATCTGAGTGCGAATCCACTTCAATTTTCACCAAAAGAGTATTGTTTATTTTCTCAAGTAATTCGTAAATTTCTTCTATCGTTTTCTCTTCAATTTTACTCAAAAAATACCTAAAGCATTTATAAATTTTTCTATTTCCTCTATTGCTAACCTGATCATTAAAATCCTTTATGGTAATTTCGTTTAAAATAGATTTGTAGTCACTGAAATTATTATTCTGCTTAGAAAGTTCTAATTTATAGTTATTTCCTCTTCTTTGTATTAATTTCCATTTCAAATTTGATAAATCTGAAATAAAATTGTCATCATTTTCTGGAGCTTTGTCCCTTAATACTTTATATATCGCACAAAATAGTATAGAAATTGTCGTTAGTCTTTGTTGACCATCAATCAGCTCTAATTCTGGGTTATAAGTATCTGTATCTGGTCTTTTTATGCAAATAATAGAGCCGATAAAGTGACTTCCATCACTTTCGATTATATCGTTTATCAACTCCTCCCAGTTATCTTTGTTCCAGGTATATTCTCTCTGGAATTTTGGAATAATATATTTAACTTGGCTATCGACCATAAATATATCGGCTATTGTGTATTTGTTTGCATTGTTAATCATAAATTTATTTTCCCGACTTTGTTCGATTATCTTCTTTACATAACATCTGACAATTTTTTGAAATTGTTTTTCCGCCCTCATGCCATGGTGTTATGTGGTCTGCTTCCATTTCTTCCATTTCAAAATGTTTCTTGCATTTTACACAGATACCTTTTTGTCTCTCATACGCTTCGCGCTTCATCTTTTCGGTAAAAGCACGAATTGAAAGAAGTTTTTCATGTCTTGTTAAAACATACGGATAAATACCGGATTTTTTCGTTACATCTTCGTCTTGCATTAACTCTTTGATTTCGGCCTCTAGTTTGCTAGCGTTCAATTTTTTGTCCTTGAATTTGTTATACAGTTCACCCCATTGTACACTGTTCATTTCTCGGCGATAATTCGTAAAATTTGCCCGTACCCATACGATTACATCTTGGAAATAATTCCATAATTTGTCAGCATTCGCGTCATGCTGATGCTTAGCCATATAATCTTTAACATTGCCATCGTTAATCCACGAAAGCGCAGTTTCTAGATATTCCTGTCGGAGTGGTGCACCGCTCAATAATTGTCCACCATCATTTGCTAAGAGATAAGCCACGCAATTTGTTTTGCTGAATTTAAGTTTCGCGTCAGAGAGCCATGGTCCGGTATAGTTCGCATTCAGTAACTCCTGTGCGGTTAGTACCATGCCAGCAATATTTACTATATTAAACCACGCTATCCGCTCATCGTCTGTGCCCTCGCAGAAATAAATCATCAATTCATAATCCAAAATCTGCTTTTGTTTTTGGTCACTAAGATTATGGAAAAAGAAACCATTAATTGAAAAATCACCATTTACATATTGTCCCACACTAATAGTACGTTGCTGACCGTCCAAAACTTCAAAATTTCCCTCGTCTGTCTTGACCCAGTACATTACGTTGAGAGGGAAATCGTTTTGAATTGTTTTAATCACAGCATCGCGCTTTTCGGGGTTATAAACAAATTCACGTTGATATTTTGGGCGAATATCGAGCTTGCCACCATATGCTTCAACACCTTCTTCGGCACTATCCTTGTAGCCAGCAATCACTTTACGCACTGAAATTTTATGTAAATCGATTTTCATATTATTTTTTTACTTTTTTATTTTTTATAATTAGGCGATCATACAAACGCTGATAATTTCCATTGTCCGCTTTAAGATAAAAACGTGGGCCGCCTTGAGTGTAAGTACCCTTTTGTGCGATTTCAGACATGGGTTTCCCTAACGTTTTACTTGATCCAAGTATCTCAAATTGGTTGGGATTATACTTGTCTAAAAACGTTATAGGGACACCCATTTCATCCTCATAATCCATTGGCACCTCAGACACTTTTGGTATCTCAATTGCATCGTAGTTTACGTATCTAGGATATTCTTTTATTGAGTACTTTTTATACATTACAAATTCTTCATGACGCTTTGCAATATCAAGATTTGTAAACCAACGTGTTAGTCCTTGAACCTTTTTTGTGAGAGTACCGTTTGGGATAAAAAACTCACTTGGGCTACTGTAACCTAACCACAACCGATTTTCTTTGATTAATCTGAAAATTTCTTTGTACGAAATCGAATTTTTGTTACCAATTATTAGAAACTTCTTTTTGTACTTTACAAGCTGAGCTACATATTCGCGAAACAGAGAAAAAGGCGGATTAGTCACGACGATGTCGGCTTGTGTGAGTAGCTCAACACACTCTTCGCTACGAAAATCTCCGCCGTCCTTAAGGGAGGTAGAAACATTTACATCGTGCCGAAGCAACCATTCGACATCAGAGAGGTCAATGGCGCCGTCAGAATTGGAATCTGGAACTTCATTAATTTCTATTTTAAACGGCTCTTTGCCTTTCGGTTTTAAGCCTTTGACTTCAAAGAGGGGCAACTGTCCTCCTGCAATTGGCGACTTTGTATAACTGGTGGTAATTAACTTTTTGAGGCCAAGAGCATTAAAATTGGCGGCAAAATATTTGAAAAAATTGCTTTCAAACGGATCATCGCAGTTACAATAAACCACCTTACCACGAAACTGTTCCTTGTAGTGCTTCAGTTCTTTTTCAATATCAATAAGCTGAGTATAAAACTCATCATTTTTTGCCTGGTTTGCTTTATGAAGGTTGGCGTTTAGTGATTTCGTAGGCATAGGTTTATTTCAAAAGGTTGAGCTCATTCTAGCATTTTTCATCTAAATTTCAAAGATTAAATACTCTGCCCGCATTCCTCCCCAAACCCCTCCTGCGGGCAGAATTCCGAATCTCGCCGAATTTCAAAAAACATTCAGCCGAGGAAAAGCGGAATCCGTATCCCAAAAACTTTTGTTTCCGCTTTTCCGAGTCCATTGAATTAGTACATTGGTAGAGCGTAGTAATTAGTTTAGAGGAATGTGGTAAGCGAAGCGTACCACATTGGTGGAAGTTTAAGAAAAATTTAGCCGAGGTTTTGCTAAATCTTCCTCCCCAAAAATCGCTTTAGCAAAACCGAGACCTTGTTTGAATTTAGATTTTCTGTCGGATTTCTAGTAAAATAAGTTCTAGCCGAGTTTAAAAGACACAC
>DATHJV010000017.1:0-3721 GCA_035489645.1 Minisyncoccota bacterium
CGGAAATAATCTGAAGCCTGAAAACAGAATTTATTTTACAAGCAGGGAAGAGGCAGAGAAAGCAGGATACGAGCTTTCGAGTGGCTGTAAGTAAATTTCATCTCTTAGATACGTGTCGCACAATATATGTTTGGGTCATTCAAAAAACTATAAAAAATAGTGTTCTCCTACTTAACACTATTAAACAAATCTTTGAACCAATTAAAAACTTGCTGGAACCAGCCGATAATTTCAGGCCAAGTGAGATGAAAATAAGCCAAGATGCCGGATATGGTAAGTCCGAAATGGCGCATTAAAAGGAGAGCGATAATAATGATGATAATGATTTGTATAAAACCGCTTTCTTTGTTTTGTATTTTATTTTCTATGTCCATCATATGTGAATTTTACCATACTCTTATTCTGCTGACAATTAAGGGGAAGGTACATAGGGAGGCAAATAGTACATCGGATCAAGATAAGCGTTTATAGCAGCTATGGGCTGTTTTAAGATCCTTCCTGGACATGAAATGCTCGGTACGGTATCTACGGATACCCCCTTTGAAGCATATAGAGAGACATGCAAATGCGGTCCCGTAACTCTGCCCGTGCCTCCGGTATAGCCCACAACTTCGCCTCGAGCCACTCTTTGCCCTTCCCCTACTTTAATGAATGAAAGATGCCCAAAAGTGCTGGAGAGCCCATTATTATATTCAATAAAAATCCATTTTCCAAAAGAAACTCCCGGACAACTGACATCAGTGTCTCCTATTCCTTTAACTGTGCCGTCCGCCATAGCATAAATCGGCAAAGGAGTTCTGGCCCGAAAGTCAGTGCCGTTATGACCGTTGGCATAGGTCCGGTGAGGCCCGGTTTTTGCGCCAAATTCCTGGGTAACAAATATTCTCTCTAGCGGCCAGGAGAGCACTCCCGCTGGAGGCAGCGTTGTCGGGTCGAGAATAAACTTCAGTTCCGACTCATAATCGCGCAAATCTTTCTCAAAGAGTAGCTTCTTAGTCAACTGCTCTTGCACGAGTTTTTGATAGGTAGTCTCGCTATTTTTTGTCTGCGCCAGCAATTTATTTTTTTCACTGGCGTTTTGCGTAACGATTTTTTTTTGGTCGGCCAGTTCTCCCTGGAAGGCAAGCAGTTCATTTTTAGCGGCGATGGTTTCTACCCTGGCGCTTTCGAGCGCGCCTTTTGTTTCTCTCAACTTGGTTATATTTTCAAGCATTATTTCTTTAACTGTCTCGATATTGTCGATATCATTCCAAATTTCCGTAAAATCATTTTCGGATAGAAGTGTTTGCAAAATGTCTCCCCGCTCAAAGGCGTCGGTTCGTCGAATTTGGAGAGCAATAGAATTTTTATGATCTTTTATAGCCACTTCTTTGTCGCCAATATCGGAACTTAACCCTTGTATTTTAAGGTTAGTTTTATCAATTTCATGCTGCGTTACGGAAATGTCAGTGACCAGTTTTTTTTTAGTCAGATCAAGCTCTTTGAGTGAGACACTGAGAGAATTTTTTTCTTTGCCTAAATCGTCGAGCTCGCTCTGATAAACCTTAATCTGTTCCTCCAATTTCTGGATATCGGCGCTTTTTTGGTCAATTTTATCCTTTATCTCCTCAGCTGACTGCGAATAGACAACAACCAAAGGGGTCAGGCTCAGAATCAAAATCAGTATTCGAAAAGTTGCAAAGCTAAACAGCTTTTTGCAGTCGAGATAATGTTTCATTTTTTCCGATAATGGATGCTATCGTAAAGGGGTCCGGAGACTGGTCCCTCCCAGAGAGTGCGAAACGCACCGGATGAAACAAGGCTCCCCTACTCTCTAAGTTATTAGCAATTAACATCAGGGCATTTTTTATATTTTCGGCCGTGAAATTATTTTCTTCTATTTCCGAAAGAGCTTTAATGGCTAATTTTAAATTACTGTAAATTTTTTCAAGCGGAGTGTCCTTATAGATGAGCTTCTTCTTTTCATATTCCGGCTGCTTAAAATAAACGTCTAGCTCCCCTCCCGCCTCCATTTCTATGATGTCTCCCCATTTTGAAATTCTCTCTAAAATAACGGGGACCAGCTTTGGATTGCGCTTATCCTCCGCTAACCATTTTAAAATATTTTTTTCAATTTCTTTGGGTGGCAGTCTTTTTATATGCTCTTTGTTTATCCAATCTAATTTTTCAATATTGAATACTCCCCCGCTTTTTTGTATTTTATGCAGATCAAATTTTTCGACTAGTTCAGCAGGCGTAAAAACTTCCTGTACTCCCCCGGGATTCCATCCGATCAGAGCCATAAAATTAATAATTGCTTCCGGTAAATACCCTAAATCCCTGAATTCTAGGGCGGGCATTACCTCCGGATCTCTTTTAGAAAGTTTAGCCTTGTCTTTACCCAAAATAAGAGGCATGTGGGCATAGATAGGCCGCGGAGCGCCTATGGCTTCCTGAATCAGAATCTGGCGCGGCGTATTGGCAATGTGCTCCTGACCGCGGATAACATGAGTTACAGCCATTTCATAATCGTCGACTACGACAGTCAAATGATAAAGAGGTTCCGTCACGCTTCTCCCGATAACGAAGTCTTTTAATTCCGTCGTGTCAAAGGTAATATCACCCAAAACAATGTCATTGAAACTGATTTTTTTATTTGGATTTTTAAAACGAATTACTTCACTCCTCTGCCCAACTTCCTTTATTTCTTCTTTCGAAACATAGGCAAAGCCGTCCGCAATCATTTTTTCCAAATACTTTTTGTATATTTCAGTTCGTTCGGACTGCCTAAAAAACCGGTCAGGTCTTAATCCTAACCACTCAAAAAGCTCTAAAAAGCCATCCTCATGCTCTTTTTTTGACCGTTCACGATCGGTGTCTTCGCTGCGAAGTATATAGGTGCCCTTTTTTTGCTTCGCAAAGAGATAATTATATAGCGCCGAACGGACACCACCTAAATGAAACTCGCCGGTCGGCGACGGTGCAAATCTTGTGACAACCTTATTTCCCATGCTTTCATTTTAGCATTTATTTAAAAATAAGAGAATATATGTTTTTGGAGACTTGGGAGAAGGGCGGCGCGAGCACGAGAAACTTTTCGGAAGAAAAACATCCGTTTCTAAAAAATTAGATTATCTTGTTTCTATTCGCGCCAGCTTAAAATCTTCCCGAATGAGTCCCCTCTTTTCCTTTAGAAGACCGTACAGACCGGGTCAGTAGAAGATACGACGAAAGATTCTCCAAAATAAGAAGAGTGCGAGCAGCGCAAGGAGAAGTAGAGCAACGGTATAGACTGTTTTGACTGGGTTTAATGGGATATCTGGATTAGGGGTTGGAGTCGGTGTGGGGGTGGGAGTTAGACTAGGCGCAGGGGTTGGAGTAGGAGTGGATGTAGGGGCTGTAGTAGAAGTCGGGATGGTAGTAGGTGGGAGCTTAGGTGTTAGCGAGGGGGTAGTTGTAGGAGCAGGTGTAGGAGTAGGTGTGGGAGTTGGGGTAGGAGTGGGAGTTGGGGTAGGGGTAGGAGTGATTAGACTAAAAGACACTTCGATGGTTTGATCGGAACGTATATTAGAAAATAGATAGGTATTACCGGAAGAGAGTGAGGCTCTTGCTCCATTCACCTTGACATCTGCAACTTTGTAGCCGGTATCGGTTGTGACTGTATATTCTTTGTTTGCTCCGGAACTTACGGGAGTGATACCGGATGAAGAAATACTGCCGCCCTTATGAGCAGTGGCGGTGA
>DATHJV010000018.1:0-15324 GCA_035489645.1 Minisyncoccota bacterium
ATAAGGTCTCTCACGCTTACCTTTTCGTTGGTTCTCGAGGCACAGGTAAAACCTCCGTGGCGAGAATCTTCGCAGTAAGCATTGGGGTATCTCCTAATGACCTCTATGAGATAGATGCCGCTAGTAACAGAGGCATAGAAGACATAAAGCTCCTGCGGGATGGAGCGCGTGTTTTGCCTTTTGATTCAAAATATAAGATTTACATTATTGATGAAGTGCATATGCTCTCCAAAGATGCCTGGGGCGCATTATTAAAAACTCTGGAAGAACCGCCGAAGCATGTTATTTTTATTTTAGCCACGACCGAACTGCAAAAAGTTCCAGAAACCATTATTTCTCGTTGTCAGGTTTTTACTTTCAAGAAGGCCTCCGATACGGTTTGTAAAAAAATGTTGATCGATGTGGCTAAAAGCGAAGGTTACGATTTAGATGGAGGATCTGCCGAACTTTTAGCCATTTTAGCGGATGGCTCATTTCGCGATGGGTTGGGCGAACTACAAAAAGTTTTAAACTTTACAAAAGGAAAGAAAATTAAGAGGGAAGATGTCGAAAAAATAACCGGCGCACCGAAAACAACTCTGGTGAACGATATTATTTCGGCTATAGTCGGCAAGAACATAGACAGGGGGATAAAAACTGTGCGAATGGCGTCTGAAGAAAATTTGGATATGAAATTGTACTTAAAACTCATAGTTATTAAATTTAGAATGGCAATAATTTTACGATATGCGCCAAAATTAAAAGGTGAAATGGCGGGGGATTTGTCCGAAGCTGATATGGAGTTCTTGCAGTCATTAATAAAAGAAGATAAGGAGGGAATGCTCCGGTCGCCGGCATTGGCGTTCCTTCTAGAAGCATACCAAAATATAGACATCGCGTTTATCAGCGAATTACCCTTAGAACTTGCGCTTGTCAAGATAATAAGTAAAGATTATAAGTAGAATGAATTTTGTACAAGTATGTTCTGCTCAAAACGAAATGGAAGCATTTATTATTAAGGGTAATTTAGAAAGTGTTGGTATAAAATCGATAATTAGCCCGATTAACAACAATTCGCCATTAAATGGTTCGTGGCTGACTGCACAAGATATTCCGTTCGGAGTTTATGTTGAAAAAGAGAAGGTCGAAGCAGTAAAAAAGTTTTTAGAGGAAGGAAAATAATATTGGGGGATCGTCTAATGGTAGGACCGGAGCCTTTGAAGCTTCTAATTTTGGTTCGAATCCAAGTCCCCCAGCTAGTGCTTTAAGCTATATTTCTTAATATAAAATTGGTTCGATTCCAAGATTGTTTTTTCTGATATAATATAAATTATGAAACTTGTAGTTATAGTCGGACCCGAAGCAGTTGGAAAAATGACAGTAGGTCAAGAACTTGAGAAGATCACTAGTCTCAAACTTTTTCATAATCATATGACAATTGAACTGGTGTCTCCATTTTTTAGCTACAGTACTCCAACTGCCAAAAAACTTGTATTTCTTTTCCGCGAGGAAATTTTCAAAGCAGTTGCATCTAGCGATCTAGAGGGACTGATTTTTACATATCAATGGAATTTTGAAGTAAAGGCAGAGTGGGATTATATAGAAAATTTAGCAAAAATTTTTAAAGATAAGGGGGCAGAAGTAATTTATGTTGAACTTGAAGCTGATATTGAAGAAAGAGTGAGGCGAAACAAAACAGAACATAGGTTAAAACATAAGCCATCAAAAAATAGAGAAGCTGGTTCCGAACATAAGATAAGAGAGCATTTCTTAAAGCATAGAGTAAATTCAGAAAAAGATGAAGTAAAAGAAAAAAATTACATAAAAATAAATAACACAGATATAGACGCTGCAACTGTTGCACAAACAATTAAGACAATTTTCAACTTATAAGTTCTAATTCTGTTCGGATTTTGTTCAAGAGACACAGCACGAGCCGCAAGGTTTCCAAAACGCAATCCCGCCATGGCGGGACGAGCAGTGAGATTCCAGGCCCCCAAGCCAGAAAAAATGGTATGATAAAAATATGAGAAAAATAATTGTACAAGAGATGATTACAGTTGATGGATTTTTTGCTGGAGAGAAAGGCGAGATAGATTGGCATCACGTTGATGCTGAATTTAATGAGAATGCAACTAAATTCCTCGATACCGTTGATACCCTTATGTTTGGTCGCGTTACATACGACCTCATGGAGAGTTATTGGCCAACTTCAGCCGCATTAAAAGACGATCCGATAATTGCAAATAAAATGAATAGCTTGCGTAAGATTGTTTTTTCTAAAACTGCAGACAAAGCTTTGTGGAATAACTCAATGATGTTTTCGGAGATCAGCGAGGATGAAATAAAAAAAATGAAGCAATCTCCTGGTAAAGATATAGCAATATTTGGAAGCGGTATGATTGTTTCGGCTCTCACCGATCTTGGCCTCATAGATGAATATCGATTTATTGTGAATCCAGTAATTTTAGGCAAAGGAAAAACATTATTCGCAAATCTAGAGAAAAAGCCGGGATTAAAACTCATCGACGTTCACGAATTCAAATCTGGCAACGTTTCACTTTCTTATAAACCACTGTAAGTTGATCTAGAATTGTTCAGACATCGTACCAGACTCGCAATCTTTCCAAGAATCAAATTATGAAAACTGAATTGGAAGAAAAGGCAGTAAATGCGATAATGTGGATTACGGATATTTTAAATAGATATAATATTCCCTATCAAATATCAGGCGGTTTTGCAGCAAAAATCTATGGTTCTCCTCGACCCCTTAATGACATTGATATCGATATTCCAAAGGATAGTTTTGAAAAAATTATTAGCGGCGTTAAAGAATACATTATTGATGGTCCATGCGATTATAAAGATAAAAAATGGAATTTGTATCTTATGACTTTAAATTATAAAGGACAGAAAATAGACATAGGTAGTGCACACATAAAAATATATGATGACAAAAGCGGGGCATGGCGTCCTTTTACCACTAATTTTAAAAAATCGGTATGGAGGGAGGTCGCAGGTAGAAAAGTGCCGGTAATGCCGAAGGAAGAACTAATTTTCTACAAAAAATTTCTCGACGGAGAGCATCAGAAGATGGATATAGAAGCTTTGTTATAAAAAAATTCTGACTTCGCACCAAAACAGCCATATTAGTATAATAACAATATGAGAAAAAACACACTCTTGGTTATTATTTTAGTAATAGGACTAGCCGGCTATTTTTTTATATTTTTTAAAAGAGATAAACCTTTTCAGAATTCCAACGGTGAAAATACCCTCCATATTTCCGATCCGACTATAAACTTTTTAGATAAAACCCCTCTCCAATTAGTGGCCAATAAAGTATCACTGAAAAACGGAACATCATTTACCTTGCAAGTCGCGAGGGATTTTACTGTAACTCCTGCTTATGAAGGATTAAAGCGTGTCAGATTTATGGCCATAAGTCCTGATGGAAGATTATTTGTTACCGATATGTATGACCTTTCTGATAATAAGAAGGGCAAAGTGTATATTCTCGATGGATTTAATCCGGAAACCAAGAAATTCACGAAGGTCACTACTTATTTGGAAAATTTACGTAATCCAAATAATGTCGCATTTTATACAGATAGAGACAAAAAAACATGGATTTATCTGTCACTTACTGATAATTTGATCAGATATCCATATAATACAGGGGATACTACTCCAATAGGACCTCCGGAAAATCTTGCAACATTTCCTGACTATGGATTAAGTTATAAATATGGAGGCTGGCATTTAACACGAACTGTAAATTTTCATGATAAAAAATTATACGTTTCCGTGGGAAGCAGCTGTGATTTGTGTGAAGAGAAATTAAGTGAACCGGTGCGGGCAAGTATTTTAGAAATGAATCCGGATGGCACTGATAGTAAAATTTATGCCTCGGGACTACGAAATGCCGTAGGAATTGAGTGGGTCGATAATAAATTTTTCGCAACAGTAATGGGATCTGACCAACTTGGGAACGACGCTCCCCAAGATACATTGGCAGAGATAGAGGAGGGCCAAAATTATGGTTGGCCGTATTGTTATGAACAAGACAATAAAATTTTTGAAAATAATTCCAATTCATGGCAGAGGAAATCCGTAGACTGCGCCGTGGTGCCATTGTCATATAAAGAGCTGGGAGCTCATAGTGCTCCATTGGGTTTTGATTATTTCAGTAAGTCACCCAATAAAGCACTGAGTAATTATTTCTTGATAGCCTTGCATGGATCCGGAAATCGATCAATCGGCAGGGGATATCAGATAGTCCGTACAGGACGTAATACGACTCCAGAACCCTTTATCACCGGATTCCTGCAAGGAGATACCATCTTTGGTCGACCGGCAGACGTACTTGCCTACGAAGGTAATTCCTTCTTCTTTAGCGATGATTATGGTGGAGTCATTTACTATGTCTCAAAAAGAGATGAGTAATATAACCTTTATTTTCTACATAACGGCTCAAACTTCGTCCCAGACAGCAAATAATATGATAAAATTACTCTGAGGTCGATTTAGTTAATTAACCTTAATAATAAAATATGCTAAAGGGAAACTTTCTAGGTGCGGCGATTGTTGCGATAATCTACACGGTTTTTATATTAATAAATCCTAATGCGGCGGGATCAAAAACAACATTGATTATAATATTGGTGATTCTTAACGCTTCGACCATCGTATTGATGCACTTTGCATTCAAGTGACAAGCTATATTAAATATGAATTTTATAACTGCGTTAATACCTATGCTTGCCAGGGAAAGTATCGCTACATGCGCTGTCATCTGTATGAAAAAGCATCGTGGTTTGATGTTTGGTCCAATCACATCCAGTAGTATTAATATCCACACTTTAGCGATTAAACAGTACCATCATAGCACCCCTCGCGCCCAGCAAGAAAAAATGGTAGTATAAAATTATGAGAAAAATAATTACAACAACTTTTGTTACTCTTGACGGCGTAATGCAAGCCCCGGGCGGACCGAAAGAGGATACTACCGGCGGATTTAAATATGGTGGCTGGCAATTATCCTTTCCCACGGACGAAGAGTTAATTTCCATCTTGATGGGATTTATAAAGAGTCCATATGAACTTCTCCTCGGAAAAATCACCTATGATATTTTTGCCTCATACTGGCCCCACGATAAGACGGCACCCGAGGTGGCGGAACCATTTAACAGAACAAAAAAATACGTCGTGTCGCATACATCTTTCGAGCCCTCGTGGCACAACTCGTTCTGCGTTACTGGCGATGTTGTAGGAGAGATCAAGAAGCTAAAAAAGGAGACTGGTCCGGATCTCTGGGTGTATGGTAGTGGAAACCTTATTCAGACATTACTCAAACATAATCTGATTGACCGCATGCATTTGTGGATACACCCTATTACGATAGGTACGGGCAAGAAGCTTTTTGCGGAGGGAACTCAGGCAGAAAACTTCAAGCTTGTTAATTCTAAAATAGGAAAGACTGGCCTTATTCTCGCTACCTACGAGCCTGCCGGAGAGCTTAAAAGCGGTACAATAGGTTAAATAAGATCTGAATAAGTATATAAGTCATACCACACCATCTTCAGTATTTTCTTTATGAAAGAATTTTTGGTTTTTGGGGTTAAACAAGCTAGAGCGGCAATATTTGCGGGCTCATTTTTTTTGCTTCTATTAATCTCAAATCATATGCCGCTTTTTGGATTAGCTCGTTATGATTTTCTCTTTTTAGTGGCTGTTGCTATACAGGCCATCCTTTATTTCAGTAAACTGGAAACGAAAGACGAAGTGAAAGTTATTTTTCTATTTCATATTATCGGACTTATCTTAGAACTTTATAAAACTAGTCCGAGCATCGGTTCGTGGAGTTACCCAGAGCCGGGAATACTGAAAATTGTCAATGTTCCATTATATAGTGGATTTATGTATGCCGCAATTGGGAGTTATATCAGCCAGGCGTGGAAAATTTTTAAATTGGAATTGATAAATTATAGACATTATTTAGTAAGTGTTATTCTTTGCATACTAATTTATATCAATTTTTTCACCAATCATTATATTTATGATATTCGACTGTTTTTAATAATAGCGGTTTTTATTTTGTTTTGGAAAACTAAAGTTCATTTTACTGTAGTTGTAAAAAAACGCTTTATGCCTTTGAATTTATCATTTATACTTATAGCATTTTTTATTTGGATTGCTGAAAATATCTCTACTTATCTCGGTGCTTGGAAATACCCAAATCAAGTGCACGCATGGACAGTGGTCTCGAGCCAGAAAATAACTTCCTGGTTCCTAATGGTCATCATTAGCTTTATTTTAATTGCCTATTTGAAACATTTTAAGAAAGATATATTAAGGAAATAATAGTTTCTACTTCCTACCTACTATATTTTGATATAATTCAATTATTTTTTAATATGTAAAATCATCACTTCTTAAGTGGTAGTGCTCACTAAAATTGCAAAAAAAAAGCGACACTAACTATGTGCCCGCTCTTTTTTCTATTCTTTTTTTTGCAATCTAGTTGTGAGCTTTAGACGCTAGCATTCCCATCGCTCCTTGACCCATGCTGGCCACTTTTTCGGGGTGGTCAGCTTTCACATGCGCCAACATCTTACCCGCAACCTCTTCCTTCGTTGCACCGGTAGCTTCGAACATGCATGTCGTAGAAGGATCTAAATCCTTACAAGCAAGTTTCATCATAAAATTATTTATACTTAACTTAAATTACAATAAAATCGACCGCACCCCAATTATAGCACAACCCCGACATAAAACAAAACACCCTCAATGAAATTGAAGGTGTCTGTTTTCTGAACGTTTCGAAAGTAATTTTTACTTAATCCAGGCCGCTCCGTTCATTGTACTAGCAGTCTCGGATGTGCCGATTTCCGTCAGACTGCCGTCCGTATTGATCTTGAACGTACTAATATTTTTGCCATAAATAACGCCGAGCAGTCCAGTTGAAGAAACAGCTAGATCTGTCGGAGCGCCTTCAAAGGTTGCTACCGTGGTTTTATTAAGTTCTATAGAATTTCTGTCTACCTCGAACAAGTCTATCTGGTGAGCCGGGCTGTTGGAGGAATAAACCAAATTCTGCCTATAAAAAGCATTCCAACAGTCGGCATTACCGAGCGTAAAGGTACCTGGACCGAGCGTCGTCGACACAACTCTGCCTTTCTCAATCAGCATTTCTTGATATGCGTCGCCATGAGCGTTAGTTACTACCGCCTTCGTTGCCGTCGTGTCGAGACCAAGCGGAACACTAAGTCCATCAGGGATTCCGGTTATAGCAACGCTCTCCCCGGTCACAGCACCCCCCTTTGTAGCGATTTGAGCTATGGTGCCCGATTTCTCCGTATAAATTACATGTCCGTCAGACAGATAGCCGATCGCTCCAGCGCTACCGTCCCCTATAAGCAGAGCGACACTGCCGGTTGCTGTCGTGTTTTTCGGGGAAACCTTGAAGCTCTCTACGCGGTCAGTTTCGAGCACATAAACGTGGCCTGCGCCGATGGTTACTGACACTGGAGCAGAAGCCGTGGAAATTCTACCCAGTAAATCGAAACTTTTGCCTTTTTGAGCGAATATCGCCACGTCCTTTGAGCCGAAGTCGGGAACGTAGATTTTATTCCCGAAAACTTGCACCGAACCTCCATTACCGGATGCCCCGCCTGCTCCTCCTGTCGGATACGAGGCGACCAAAGTAGCGTCTGCGCTATAGACCAACAAGGCATTGTTGCTCGAGTCGTTGCTCATCGTCACAAAAAGCGAGTGAGTATCCGCTCTTTTGGAGTTAGACGCGAAAGCTGTCGTTCCCGGTGAGACTAATGCGCAAAGAACAAAACCCGCACCCGCGAGCTTGCTGAAATTTTTTATTAGAAAATCAGATGTAATCATATATTTTTAACTAAGAGATTAAGCTTGAAGTAGTAATGTTAAGTTTATTTTGCATCGACCTTACCATAATCTATCAAATGGGAAAAGTTTGTCAAAATTATCCGCCTCCTGCCTTAATAATTTTGAGTACAGTACTCCAACTCCTTGTTGTAACTTTTTTCCCGTACTCCTTTTCAATATAACTCATCAGATCTACAGACCCTCTATTTGGCGCAAGGTCGAATGTGCTAAGGATGACGCCGTCATTCACGTTCAAGATTCTAAATCCCTCCAGAGAACTTGGTATTTTTGCGCTTTCTGGTCTCTCCATTAGAAATGTGGCATACATTCTCGTCTCGGGCGTTACGTTAACTCCCTTGAATGGATTTCGCGCCACGAGTTTCTTTAATCCGTCTATACTGTAAACTATGACGTCAAAATGCCGCTTGAAAACTTCTTCTATTTCGTTTTCTATTTTTATGCGCAACGTTAGGGGATCGTCTTTCGGCGTATTAAAAATTACGTTCCCACTTGCCAGCACAGTCTTTATATCGCTGAATTTTAGTGTTTCAAAAGCCTTAATGAGCTTCGCCATTGGCACCAAGGTGTTTCCACCGACATTAATCCCTCGCAAAAATGCTACGTAAGCCGTCTCTTTTGATCTGTTTAATTTCGTACTCATGCTGGCAGAGATTTAATCAGAATTTTTTTCCCACTTTATCTTATCCCAAATTCTTTCATGAAAAAAATATGCAAGTGTAGTATAAACATTACTTAATATCATAAAACCCACTGCCACTTCTATTCGTCTTGTGAATATGTAAATTACGGAAAAATCGAGAATTAAGATAACAACTCTGTAAGTAATAGTTTTTACGATAGATCTGCGGAGCGATTCTCCCGGATGGTAGTTTGTGTGGGGAAAAAGTTTTTCAATCATGTATACTTATTATAATAAATTTATGCTCCATTAATTTTAGACAGTTTTGCCGGACAAAAATTCCTCTTTCAGCTGATCGCGAATCTGATAATTACTCTCCCCGCCAGACTTGTCATCCCAATAACCGCCAATAATCCTCGCCGCCAAAATCGGTCGTATGGACCGCTTGAATTCCTCGATTTTTTCAGCACCACCCAACCGCTCTTTTATCAAATCCAAATATTTCCGGGCCGCATCGGCGCCGCCCTTACTGGTATACAAGCGGTGATAAAAATAGGCTACATCATAATATTTAGGATCATTATTACTAGAGTGTTCGCTATCGATTAGCACCCATCTACTATTGTTATCATTTTTAATTAAATGCCAGGGTGTAAAATCCATGTGATTGAGCGCAAACTTAAAATTACCTGCAAATTCCTTTAATATCTCGGCAAGTTTATCCATGCCCGGTTCTTCTATCTGTTTCGCAAATGTCGAATATATTTCTATCATTTTATTCGCGCAGTCTTCCTCACTTTTGTCGCTAAATTCTTTATCCCGCGGTAAATCCAATTTTGGCATATCCAACAAAGACATATTTATATCAGCAACCTGCTCCAGATTGCCTTCAAATCCTAGATCTGGCAAGTCTTGATTCGAATCCAGTAATAATGGTCCGTCATAATAATCGGCAATATAATAAAATAAATCTCCATATTTCCCCGTGCCTTTAATATTCGGCGTTATAAAATTAGTTAACCCGCGTTTTACTATTTCTCCATTAATAGCCGTGTTAAATCCCACTTCATTTTGTGTTTGGTCACTAATTCCGGCAGTTGAGCCCATCTTAAAAAAACTTACTACGCCCTCTTTCTGCACCACGCCATGAACACAGCGCCACGTCTGTTTCATATCCATCACTTCAAAACCTTGGCCCTGTAAAAAATTCTTTGCGGCCTCCAAATCTATAATTTCAGCCCTTTGTTTTTTTACTATGCCCTCTTTCACTTTATGTGCCTACTAGTTATAATAGTTTTTTGTAATAACATTAATAATACTTTAACTGAGTATTATTGTAAAGATAATTGAAGAGGTAATGTATAATGAAGTACGTCTACTGCAATTAAATTTCCTTTAACGCTCGCCGCGATCTCTATGGTCTAATTCGCGCGAATAAGAGAATTTTGTGATTTCGCAAGAACAATTCTTGAGAAGCTTTGGACCTCTATTTTGTTTACAGAGGCTGCAATTTTTTCAATAACTCCTCGAATTTGGTGTAACCCGCTTTTTTATTAAAATGTCCTCCATTTGCGACAAAAGAAAGTTTAAGTCCGAGATGTTTTGCCAATTCTTTACCATTATCTAAACCAACGTAAGGATCATTATCAGACTGAAAAACAATAAAATTTTTAGCTTTCTCATTTATATTTTTCCAATCAAAATCAAAGCCACCGAAGCTGTTATCACGTTCGTAATTTAAAATTGGCCGTATGCCTATAGGAGTTCCAACCAAAGCAACTGTTTTAACGGAATGATCTAATTTTTCGAGTAATCTTAGTGCGAATACTCCACCCAAGCTATGTCCGATAATCACCGAGTCTTTATTTAGATCGTGTTCATAATTTTTTAAAACATCAAACCATTCGGATATTTTTGCCGGGACAGCTCGCGGTGAAGGAAAATGAGGTACGATGACTTTATATCCCTTTTCTTCCAGTCTATTTTTCATCCAAGGAAACCAGTTCTCCTCAGGGTATCCTTCCGTGCCGTGAAATATAAAAGCAGTTTTCATATTTTCTCATTATATAACTTTTAAGAGTTTTGTGTTGCATTTAAAGAAAAAGTATCATAAAGTAGGGTGAGTCGAAGAGGGGATTATTACCAATAAATAAAGATATTATGAATAAAATGAGCCCAGTAGTTCACTTTGAAATGCCAGGCGTTAATATGGCGCGAATGAAGAAATTTTATGAGAATGCTTTCGGTTGGCAGACTAACCAGCTCGGCAGCGAAATGGGAGATTATATAGTCGTAAACACAACTGAAACGGACAAAAATCGAATGATTAAAAAACCCGGCGCCATAAACGGCGGTTTTTATAAAAAAACGGATAAAGCCATGAGCCAATACCCATCGGTCGTAATATCCGTCGATGATATAAACGTCGCGGCAAAAAAAGTGAAAGAAGCTGGTGGAAAAGTCATCGGCGGGCAAAAGGGAGACGGGACGCCGGATGAAATTCCAGGAATCGGGCTTTACTCATCAATCATTGACACCGAAGGCAATCGGATAAGCATGCTGCAACCGAAGGGCATGATGTAATCAAAAAAATATGAAAAAAATAGAAGTTCAGACAACTGTAAGTGCCGACATCAAAAGAGTTTGGGAGTTTTGGAACGCTCCTATACATATTACAAAATGGGCATTTGCATCCGGCGATTGGGAATGCCCGCACGCGGTGAATGATTTAATAGAAGGTGGCAAATTCCTGACCAGAATGTCGGCAAAGGATGGGTCAAGTTCATTCGACTTTACCGGCACCTATACGAAGGTCGTTCCTTTTGAAAAAATAGAATATACAACAGATGATGGCAGGACTGTTTCGATCGATTTTGAAAAAATGGGAGATAATTCCGTAAAAATCAGCGAAGAATTTGAACTGGAAAATATAAATCCCGAAAAGATGCAACGAGATGGATGGCAAACAATTTTGAATAATTTTAAAAAGCATGTAGAGGGGGAATAAGGGATACCTCTGCGGCATTATTTTAATTTTATTTTTTTATGCCCGGCACCTCCCGGAGCCACCCTTTTTTGAAAAATGATCTACGATGGAGCTCTGTGACTCCATGTTTTAAAATCGCATTTTGATGTTCTTTTGTATTATATCCTTTATGTCTCGCGAAAGAGTATTGCGGAAATTTACTATCCTGTTCCTTCATGATATTATCGCGATGCACTTTAGCAATGATCGACGCCGCTGATATTGAAAGGATAGAGCTATCACCCTTCAGCACGCTTTTTTGATCCAGTTCAATTCCGCACGACTCGGGTTCCGGTACTTTAAATCTTCCGTCTACGAATAGTAAAATTTTGTGTGACTTTATTTCAAATTGCGCAATCTTCGCCAAAAGTTCCTCGGTCGCCAGCCTCATCGCCTTCAAAGACGCTTTGTGAATATTTAATTTATCAATCTCCTCTTGCCAAACCTCGCCCACTCCGTAAGCCAGGGTATTTTTTAAAATTTGCCCGACTAAAACTTCCCGTTCAATCTCGTTGGTAGTTTTAGAATCTCGGACGCGGTAATACCATTTATTTTTGCTTCGATATTTGCCGATGGATCTGGGATCAAGCAAGCAAGCACAAGCGACAACAGGTCCGGCCAAGGGCGACACACCCACTTCATCGCAGCCAGCAACAAAGGAGTAGCCGCCATTCATGTATTTGAGTTCATTGCTGAAAGAGGGAAATCGCATATGTATACTCTACCAAAAAATTTCAGACAATCAAAAGTTGAAATAATATAAAAGTCGTTTATAATTAACGTAGTCGTAAATATATTATTAGACAATTATTTTATTAAAGTGAAATCAATTTGGAGCGGATCGCTATCTTTCGGAATGGTAAATATTCCTGTTCAATTATACAGCGCCTCGGAAGAGAGAACACTCAGCTTTAAGCTCATAGATAAGCATGGAAACTGCCCGATCTCGTACATGAGGGTCTGCCGAGCGAATCACAAAGAGGTGCCCTATGCGGACATCGTTAAAGGTTATGAATATCAGAAAGGGGATTATGTAATATTGGATGAAGCCGATTTCGGAAAGGCACTGCCAAAAAAAACGGGTTTGATCGAGATTGTCCAATTTTCGGATGAGAACGACATCGACCCTATTTTCTTTGAAAAGCCCTATTATATCGAGCCCGACAAAAAATCTGTGAAAGCTTACGCACTATTGCGCGATGCCCTGGCCAAGACAAAAAAGGTCGCCGTGGCAAAGTTTGTGTTGAAGAATAAAGAACACATCACGGCCGTCAAACCGCAGGGCGATATATTAATTCTAAATCAACTGCGTTACCTCGACGAAATCAAAAAGGATGATGAAATCTCTGTTCCAAAAGGAGCATCGTATAAAGAAGAAGAGTTAGACGTGGCGCTTTCATTAATAAAACATTTGGATAAAAAGTTTGACCCGAAAAAATTCCATGATACTTATACGGAAGAGATGGAACATATAATAAAAGCGAAAGCCAAAGGAAAGACGGTACGAATTTCCAAAGAGGAGAGCGCTCCCCAAAATACTACCGACATGACAGACTTGATGAAATTGTTGAAACAGAGTCTGGAAAAAGAAAAAGCAAGATAAAGTAAATAATATTATGGGTCTAGCCAGATATAATCAGAAAAGAGATTTCAAAAAAACGCCAGAGCCGATTGGGCGGGAATCGGCGACATCCAAGAATCTCTCATTTGTCGTCCAAAAACACGACGCCACTCAATTGCATTACGATTTGCGGCTCCAAATGAAAGGAGTGATGAAAAGCTGGGCAGTGCCGAAGGGGCCGTCTATGACTGCAGGCGTCAAGCGCCTCGCGATGCAAGTCGAGGACCACCCGATCTCTTACAATTCTTTTGAAGGTCATATTCCAAAAGGCCAATATGGAGGAGGTGACGTCATTGTCTGGGATAAAGGCACTTATTATAGCTTGTCGACCCCGAAAGCAAGAGAATCAGAAAAAGAATTCCTACAAGGGTTAAAAAAGGGGAAGCTGACATTTATACTCCAGGGTACAAAACTAAAGGGCGAATTTCATATGTTTCGCTTCAATGGAGAGAAAAATTGGATGCTGGTGAAAGCCAAAGATGAATTTGATTCAATAAAAGACGTGACCTCCGACCCCCGTTCCGTAAAATCAAAGAAAATGCTTATCGGTCGCAGGGAGGATACCCAAAAATATTTAAAAAGAATAAAATCAAAGTTAAAATTCAAATGAAAACAAGATGAAATCAAGGCAAATAAAACCCATGCTCGCGATGTTGGTTAATCAGGCTTTCAACGGAGAGAATTGGATCTTTGAGATTAAATGGGACGGATATCGCGCCATGGCAGACATTAGTAAGGGAGTCGTTAGTTTATACTCACGCAATTTCTCTTCCTTTAACGCACACTATCCGGATGTCGTCAAGGATCTTTCGAAAGTAAAAGAAAGCGTGCTACTCGACGGCGAGATTATTGCGAGTTCTAAAGGCCATATTGGTTTTCAAGCTCTGCAGACCGCGGGTCATTCGGGGGCGAAAATAACGTTCATGATCTTTGACATATTATTTTTAAGCGGAGTTGACTTGCGAGCGCTCCCATTAATGAAGAGAAAGGCGATGTTGAGAAACTTTTTAAAAAAATATTCAAGGCTTAAAAATATCAAGGAGAGCGATTATATCTCCGGAGAGGGGAAGCGATTCTATCAACTCGCGGTAAAACGGAATCTGGAGGGCATAATGGCCAAAAAGAAAGACAGCCCTTATGTAAGCGGGGAGCGCACGCAGTATTGGCTGAAGATTAAACATCACAAAAGCGACGAGGCGGTCATTGTGGGTTTTACTGCTCCGCGTGGATCCCGTAAGAAATTCGGGTCGATCATCCTGGCGCAATATGTAAAGCGGAAATTGGTTTTTATCGGATATACCGGCACGGGATTTAGCGAGAAAATTTTAAATGAACTTTACGGGAAGATGCGACGGCTCATCGTCAAATCATCTCCGTTTAAAGAGAACATTCCGATCCATGCGCCGATAACCTGGATAAAACCCGCTCTGGTGGCACAGGTTAAATTCGCGGAGTGGACAGCGGCACACATCATGCGTCAGCCGGTATACTTGGGTCTGCGCGGCGACAAGCCAGCGTCTGCTGCTATAAGAGAGCGGCAAGTCAATACGAGAAAATATAATAAAAAGACATGACCAAAATTGACAACAAAAATTCACGATTTACAAATCTTGATAAAATATATTTTCCGAAACTTCGTCTCACTAAAGGGGATGTTATTGAGTACTACAGAAAAATCGCTCCATACATTCTCCCGTATCTCAAAGACCGGCCGGAAAATCTCAACCGACAGCCGGGCGGAATCTCTAAAGCGAATTTTTACCAGAAAAACCTCACTGGAAATCTGCCGTCATTTACGAAAACGATTAAAGTACATTCGGAATCAACAAATAAGGATGTAAATTATTTGGTTTGCAATAATATCGATACGCTTTTGTATATGGCGAATCTCGGATGCATCGAAATCAACGCCTGGAATTCGCGAATAGGCAAACTCGACTATCCCGATTACCTGATAATCGACATTGATCCGGGAGATAACACCTGGTCGGAACTTATAAAAGTCGCAAAGATGGTAAAAGAGGTCCTCGACGAGTCCTGCCTCAAATCATATTTGAAAACCTCGGGAAAATCCGGTTTACACGTCTGCGTTCCTCTAGGCGCAAAATATCATTTTGTAGAAGTGCGTAAATTCTCCGAGTTGATTTCATCGGTGGTCAA